>JBBQSH010000093.1:0-12826 GCA_038214015.1 Ignavibacteriales bacterium
TTTAAAAAAATGGCTTATGAAAAAATTTATGTTCCTGTACTGGCTTATTTATCAAGCAAATGTAAATTAAAATTTCCAAGAGAAAATCATAATATTAATTTCGAAAAATTAATTACGGATTTTAACCATCATCTTAGTCAAATAACACTTACAGATTTAATAAAAGCAGGTAAGGAATATTATTCTAATAGGATTGAAAAAGACACCTCTCATTTGATGGATAAAAATATTAAGGAAAACTATAAGATTACAGGTGGTAATACGGTGAAACTAAGAAAGATTGAGGCAGATTATTTTGCTTCAAAATTTATTGTCCCACTTTTACAGACGGAATTATCACTAGAAAGAAAAATAAAATTTCAAAAATATTTGGATAAGCTACCTTTAGATAAAAATGGTAGTAAACTTAACTCACTATTAAAATACTTGCCAACAATAAATACACAAATTGAACTATATACTCTTGTTGGAATGAATCCTACAAAAAATATCAAGATTGCAGACTTTTTTGATCTTGAGCATTTGTTTTTTGCAGCATCTTATTCAGATGTTTTTGTAAGTGAAGATAAATGGGTGCATCATTTATTAACTCACAATAAACACTTTCCAAGTGATTTTGGTTTTACATTTCTTAGAAACGCCAATGAGTTACTCATTTACTTGAGCAATAAATACTTAAAAAATATATAATAATATTTTTTCTCGGCTGTCACCATCCATTTGATGACAGAACACTCCACTCAAGCCCTTTTAAAACAAAAATCTCCCTCCTGCTCTGGCATCCGCACATTAAAAGAATTGCGTAAAAGAATTTTGCGAAATGAAGCGTTAAAAGGCGCAAGCTGTTTGAGCGCAGCAAGTTCTTTCGCCTTAGCGTAATGGAGTAAAATTCTAACTATTCTTTTGCTAGTGCGTGTTTCTTTTCGTTCTTTTCTTGCGCCAAGAAAAGAACAATCCAACAATCATATACTCAATCTTTTAATCTTTCCATCATTAAATCTTTCAATTTTCAATTAAAAATAAACAATTCTTTAAATTTCTCTTACAAATACAAAACATTATGCAGGATATTCCAATCAGCAAGCTAAAAGAATTTGAAAACAAAATGCTCGAAGTAAAAAAGGAATTACTCAACAAAGTGTAGTACACCTTTAAGGTGTGCTACACTTATTTCTACTTTTCTTAACTTTCCGCCATAAAAATAATTTAGGATTTTTATGCAAAAAGACCCACGCTACCCAATCGGCAAGTTTGATACATACATAGCTGTTACAAAAGAAATGAGGAATGATTTCATCAAAACAATTGAAACTCTTCCATCTCAGTTAAGAAAAGAAGTTGAAAATCTTTCTCAGGCGCAACTTGATACTCCATACCGTGATGGTGGCTGGACTGTAAGACAGGTTGTTCATCATCTTCCGGATAGCCATATTAATTCTTATGTAAGATTTAAGCTTGCACTAACAGAAGATAATCCGCAAATAAAAACTTACGAAGAACATCTTTGGGCGGAGCTGCCCGATACATTTAGAACTCCCATTGATGTTTCACTAAATCTTTTAGACGCACTTCATACAAGATGGGCAATACTTCTTCGTTCATTAACCGATGAACAATTTGAAAAAACTTTTCAACATCCGGAATGGGAAAAAATTACATTAAGTAAAACGCTTGCGCTATACGCCTGGCACAGCAAGCATCATCTTGCGCATATTACAGAGCTTAAAAAGAAAATGGGCTGGTAAGATTTATGAATCCGTGGAAAGGATTAAAAGGTCTTCCGCACGATATGTGGGCTTTGTTCTTTACATCGCTTATCAATCGATCCGGAACAATGGTGATTCCTTTTCTTGCGCTTTATCTTACAAAAAAAATTGGCGTTAGTCCCGCAGAAGCAGGAACAGCATTGCTTGTTTATGGTGCCGCCGCATTTATTGCCGCACCGTTAACCGGAAAACTTTCTGATAAACTTGGTCCAATAAAAGTAATGAAGTTTGCTTTGTATGGATCGGGAATAATTTTCTTTTTTTACTCCTTTATCACTAATTATTATTGGATACTTGCTGCATCATTTGTTCTTGCCGCAGTTAACGAAGCATTTCGTCCAGCAAATCTTTCGTTGATTACAGAAATCGTAACTCCGCCGCAACGCAGAATGGCTTTTGCGTTAAATCGTTTGGCAATAAATGCAGGAATGAGCATCGGTCCTGTTATCGGCGGATTCCTAACACTAATTGATTATCATTATTTGTTTTATGCAAATGCCGTTGCTTCAATTGCAGCAGGAATTTATTTCAGTTCAATAAATTGGTCATCGCTGGCTGGCAGAGAAAAAGAAAAAACAGCATCAGAAATTTCTAAACAAAGATTTGTAATTCTATCAGACAAAAGATTTTTGTTTTTTCTTTTTGCAGTAATTCCTGCTAATCTTGTTTTCTTCCAGCATCTGGGTGCGCTTCCGCTTTACATTGTTGATGATCTTGGTTATACAACCGCTGTGTTTGGATTGTTCAGTGCAATCAATACTGTTTTAATAATAATTGTAGAAGTTCCGCTTAACAATTGGATGAATGATATATCTTATAAAAAAACTTTAATGTTAGGAGCGTTGCTGGCAGGAATTGGTTTCGGCGGATTTGCAATTGCAACCACAGCTATTCCGCTTGTTATTGCAATAATAGTTTTTACTTTTGGCGAGATGATTTTCTTTCCTGTAACAGCGGCTTACACTTCAGAAATTGCACCAGCAGATAGACGCGGCGAGTATATGGGATATTATCAAATGACATTTAGTTTTGCTTTTTCTGCCGGTCCTTGGCTTGGAACAGTTGTTTATCAAAATTATGGTTCAGTCATCTTATGGAGCGGCGCTTTAGTTTTTGGTTTGATAACAGCCGTGCTAATGCTTTTTGTTAAAACGAAACCTGCAGTAAATGAAAATAAATATTAAAATTTTTTAAAAAACACTTGACATTGCCCCCCCCCCCTGTAATATTTTACTATCAGAAAATTTATTGTTCTTTAATTAACTGAATAAATTAACACAAAGCAAATGAGGGTATAATGCAAAATCCTCTTTTAGACTCTTTTAATAAAATCTCATATAAAAATTATCTTGGGTACAGTTTTTTACAGGTAAATATTTTTACGCTCCTTTGTCTTCAGTTATTTCTGATCCCCTCTGTTTTCACCTCAATTCAAGCACAAGTTACAATAAAAGAAAGAATAGAGGTAAATCCGGTTGCTATTCCTTTAGATAAAAAACAACTTACAGACACATCGCTTACTCATAAAATAAATTATACGGTAAATCCCGGACTAAGTGAACCATCTTTGGACAATCCCCAATCAACGGTTATGATCCCATTCTTTGGAAGGGTAAATGTTGAAGTAATTCTAAGCGACGCTGCATCAAGTTCAAGAGTTAGTTTGGAGATAAGACAACCAGAATATCAGGTGCTTTCTGAATATGCAAATCATAACGTGGGTTTTACCTGGACATCTGATAATATGATGCAAGGTACTGCCGTTGAATTTGGTATCGATTGGTACTGGAATAACTGGGGAACGATTTATCAGGGGAAAGAAGCAGGAGTAATAACAACACAAATAGATAGTACAGAATATACTATGGGTTTTGAAGCGCTTGGCGATGATTGGGATTATAATGAATTAGTTATTAGAGTAAAATTTATTCCTACAGAAATTGTGGTTACAATTGATCCGCCAGTAATTTTACCCGGTGATACCGCTAACGTAATTATTAAAAACAGAATTGCTGACGGGACATTAATTGATTTTCCTCCTACACAAAAATTTGAAGCGGCGATACTGGATGGTTGTATTTACGGGCAGCTTAAAGCCGGTGCAGATAGCGGAGCTTACATAAACAATGTTTTTCAACCAATAATTTTTATAGCAGATACCAATGCTATCGATAGCGGTGCTGTATTAATTAGGGTCGGATTGGTTGAAGAAACAGCACTAAATAAACTTGACATACTATCAGGTTTGACCTTTGATTGCTTTCCCGGATATTTTGTTTCTAAAAATTATAATGATGTGATTGCAACCATAGGTAGCGCAGTATATATTATTTATCCAATGCCATTTACAGTTGAGAAAATTAGCGAAGAACCAAGAATGCCTACGGTTGTATGTAAAGCTACTCTTAAAAAATTTTATCCAGGTGTTATTAAATACGAATGGAAATATATTGTTAGGAAATTTTATTCAAGACGTTGGAGTGATGGTGGAAGTTTAAGTTGTATCCGAATTAGTCGAAGTGAATTTCAGGGATTATCTTACTCTACTTCTGGAGGATATACCGAATGGACAGTTCCGTTTATTAAAGATAGTGGATACTTTTACTTTAGATCACTTCAACAGGGGAAGAACAAATATGATATTTTGAATAATGTATATGGCTGTGATGGCTACACAAATGCATGGTATGATTCCAACGCTGAAATTTTTACTGGTGGAGAAGTGATGATTACTTTAACAGCAAAAAACCAATATGGGAATGTTATTGCAAGACTTGATACTATTCACCTTGGAAAAATTCTGGGCTCTGAAGTAAGTAATACACAAACGATTTTTAACTATGCTAACTCTAATAAAATTAAAGCTATCATGTACAAGGAATCAAAGTTTCATCAGTTCACTTATCCAGGGATACCCGCCCATGAGCTATGGCCTTATGATGGTGAAGGGTGGCCTTTATATGGTGAACCAAATGGTTATGGTTTGACTCAATTGGATAATAGCCCAGCAGCTAAAGAAAGAGAACTATGGAATTGGAAAGCCAATGTTGATGGTGGTAAAAACCGGTTAATAAGATGTTATAATGAAGTAGTTAAAAATCATGGCGTGCCTAATGAAGAAAAGTATAATTTAACTAATGCTTTCCATAATTATAATCATGGCAATGGCAAAACGTATTATACGTGGGTTAACAGTAGAACAGGCTGGATAGAAGATCCATATAAAGATAATTACGGTAAAATAGTTTATGAAAAGTACATTGAATATGGAGGAGGAAATTAAGATGAAAGAGTTAAAAATAAAATCAAAAATAGTCTATATCGGTCTGTTAATTAGTTTTATTATCTGTAATATAACTAAAGCACAACCCTACATTTATTTTAGTAAATCAAATGACTTCACTGAGAAAATCCTTAGATACAATTTATCTACCAATTTAGTTGAAGACTTTCTACCTTATCAAGATTTAGGCAAATATGCTAGTGCTTTGTGGGATGCATCGCAATCATATTTGGCAATTGATGTAGAAAAGCAAAGCTACACTTTGTTCAAAACTTCAAATACTTCCGTAAAATTTGATCTTAACGAATTAGTAGATGGCAGAATTGTTGAAATGTTATTTTTGTCCCAAACTAATAGTGTATATGCATTCTCTGATGATTATGAGAAACTCTTTGTGGTTGACATTACAACTGGGACTGTTAGTGCCATAACTAATTTAGGACAATATACCGGTTGGAATAGTTTAATGATGCCAACGCGAAGCACATTCTTTTCCTCTGATAAAGACAAGATTTATTTGTTTCGGGTCGATTCAACGGATATAGATCAGGTTTGGATATATTCCTTACAAACCAATGAAATAATTGAAAAAAGAAATTTAGAAACTCTAAGTGGACATATTGGATCAGATAATTATGGGTTTACCTTTGGACGAAATGGCAAAGCTATCATTGAATCAGGCCCTAATTATAATAATCCAGTTAAGGATTTTTATTACAATTTATATGATTTTGATAACAATATAAGTTCGCCATTCATATATCATAACGGATTTGCAGAAGCTTACTTTAATGGTAACGGGGAATTTATACTTGTTATGGATACGCATCTTGATGATTCCTTAAGATATTATCATACAGGCGTGGGTAATATCTATAATAGCCAAACAGGTCAATTAGTAAAAACAATAAATGTACCTGCAGGTGGTACTATTTATACTTTTGACAACTACCCAAATGACATTTATTATGTTAAAAATATAGAGACACAACCCGAAATATATAACCTAACAAAACTAAAGCTTAACACAATTACACCCGGACTTTCGTTACCATTTACATCGGGTTTAGTAATTACGGTTAAAGGTGGTTTATATACAAGTTCATCGCAGGCGTATTTTAATAATCAGCCACGTACAACAGCATATTTAACAGATACAACTTTAAGTATACAATTAAATGCAGGAGATCTATCTACCGTGGGTAATTACCCGATATGGATTAGTAATTATGGTTCAAACTCAGATACGCTTACCTATTCAGTAGTATCATCGTTGCCGCAGCAAATAACTCCGCTTGTGGAATGTGTTAAGAATAATGGAGGCGGTTCTTATACCGCAAAGTTTGGATATAGAAATGATAATACAAAAAGTGTATTTGTGCCTGTTGGTACAAACAATAAATTTTCACCAACACCAGAAAACAGAGGGCAGCCAACAATCTTTCTACCTGGCAGAAATTATGAGGTTTTCTCAGTAAACTTTGATGGTAGAAATCTTGTCTGGAATATTTTTAGTAAAAAAGCAACTGCAAGCAAAAACTCAACTCCTTGTCCATAGAAAAAAAGAAGGAAAGGAATTAAAAATGAAAATGATTTTAATTGTAATCTTAATGTCAACAATAATTTTTTCTCAAAATATTTACGAGGTTAAGCCGGGAGTAAAAAATAATGCGATAGTTCTAGAATTATCCAATGTGTCTTCAACAGAATCGGCGAATAATCTTGAAGTAAAACTTATAAGGAGTTCTCAAAACCTAATTTTTAATCAAAAAGAAAAAATGATTGAGAATATTACTCAAGGGTCAGAAAAAGAAGTTACTTTTACATTTGATGTTGAATACAATATTGGAAATGCTAAGGCAGATACAATTGAGTTTATGATTACCAATAATCTATCAGTTTACTTAACTAAGCAGTTTATTTTACAGTATGCTTTACCAATAGAATATGAGTTAGAGCAGAATTATCCCAATCCGTTTAATCCAACAACAAAAATCAGATACTCAATTCCAAATTTAGGGTTAGATTTGCAAAATGTTAATCTAACTGTTTATGATATACTTGGCAATCAAATCAAAACCCTTGTTGATGAACCACAAGAAACCGGATATCGCGAAATAGACTTTAATGCCAGCACATTAGCAAGTGGCGTATATATTTACAGGCTAACTGCCGGCAATTTTTTGTCAGTTAAAAAAATGATGGTTTTGAAGTAAAAATTTAAGCGCTAATGTACACCAACTATTTACATTAGCGCATCCTTTCAGTTTATAATATTATTCCAATGCATTAATTTTAAGTGCTGCAATAATTAATTCAGTTTTAAAATGGATTTGGACGAACTTAGACAAACATTAAAGAAAGATTTTATTTCTAACATCAGCACAATTGGATTTGTTGAAAACAATCCAATTACAGAAGTTGTTGAGATAAACAATTCATATCTCATAAAAGGAAAAAGTGATGTTGAGTGGGTTTATATTGTATGTAAAAACAAACCAGAAATTAAAACCCATTTAGAAAAAGCAAGTGGAAACAATATTTATTTTGCCTCGATTGAAGACTGGATGATTCCAGTTATTACAGAAAAAAGAAATGCTGAGTGGATATTAAGTACAATGCGCTACTATTTACCCGATGATGTAGAAGTTCCTGAAAACAAAGTTGAAGTAATTCCACTAACAGCAGATCATATTGGATTTATAATATCGCAATCCAACTATAAACAGTTTTTAACTCCCGCTTATGTGGAAGACAGAATAACCAAATCAATAAGTGCGGCAATATTTAATAAAGATAAACTCGTTGCATGGGGCTTAACCCACGATGATGGCGCCCTTGGCTCATTTCACGTACTTGATGAATACAGAAAAAAAGGTTACGGAAAAGAAATTCTGATTGCACTTATTCATCAAAGCAGAAAACTTGGAGGAATCTCTTTTACACAGATTGAGGAAAAAAATATAAAGGCAACAAATCTTATTGAGCAATTGGGTTTTGTAAAAGATAGAAGAGTAAGCTGGGCAAAATTGAACGGGTAATTTTTTGTTAAAACCTTTTGTAATTTTGAAACACAAATTAATTACTGGTTTATAAAATGGATTTAAAAGAATTGTTAAAAACCCAAAGTGCGGAAATATTAGAAAGTGCTCTTCAATCATTAAACTGCGCACATCTTAAATCATACGCAAAATCATCACCGAATGATAATCGTAAAAGACTGTTAAACCTTTTAACACTTACAAAGCAATGCGTAGTTGAGAAAAAATTAATTCCGATGAAAGAATATGCCGCACAAATTGCTAAAGAAAGATTTGATGCCGGATTTGATTTACACGAAGTTCATACAGCATTTAATGCTTTGGAAGAAGAAATCTGGAATCGTGTTACAAAAAACATTGCTCCGGAAAATCTTGGCGAAGCTTTAGGATTGGTTAGTACTGTACTTGGTGCAGGAAAAGAAGAACTTGCACTTACTTATGTTACTCTTGCAAGCAAAACAAGAACCCAAACATTAAATCTTACAGAACTTTTTGGCAGGAATTAATTTTTAATTACTTACACAGAAATTTTTTCTTCTATCGCTAAAGCATATAAAGTTTCAGGCGCAATGTCTATTTCATTTGCCCAGGTTAAAATATTAAGCTCTTTATGTATAAAAAATTCTTTGAATTTTTCTGGATTTTGCAGTTCAAAAAAAACACCGCCTTTGCTAATAATATTTTTCAAATCGGCGATGCCCTTTGAACCATCTGCGAATTCAACCCTTATTTGGAAATCTTTAACATATTTTGCTTTTACTAAATCATAATACATATTCACCTCCTATTCCAATGGTTCTATCTTACTAATTCTTTTATTTTCCATTGCAAGATTCCAATTATTTAGAAGTTCATTTTTATGAATGCTTGCCCATTCGATTACTAACCCAAAAGCCTTCGGTGAAAGATAACCCTCTAATAAAGCAAAATCATTTATTTTTATAGTTGCCTTAAATTCCCCATACATAGCATGAAAATGAGGTGGATTATGATCCTCATAATACATCGATATTATTATTCCAAAAAATCTACTTATTTCTGGCATATTGTAAAAAAGCTTTAGTATAAATTAGATCATTAAGTAGAACATTTCAATACTTTAATTTTAAAATATTATCTCAACACCAAAGTATCGGAACCAGAAACCTTATTAATATGGCATTTACATTCATCAGTGTTGAACATAAACTCTCCGTTTGCAATTCTGCTTTCATCAGTTGCAGAAAAATAAATTTTCTGCGTTGTACCACAAGCACAAAACATTTGTGTAAAAGAATCATTTAGCACAGTATATTTTCCCGCACCAAATGGATGCCATTCCTGTTGAACATCCAGATCATCACCATATTTATCTTTGATTGTAACAGTTAATGAATCAACAGGAACTCCAAGAGTATCAACAACTGTTACCAAATAAGATCTGAATTCCTGAGTGCAAATACAGTCATTATCAACTTCAGAACAAGAGTTAACAACTAAAAGAATAAAAATTACAAGAAATATAAATTTCATAAGGTAAGGATATGAGTTTAAGGTTTATAAACAATAATGTAATTTATAATCAAACTTAAACTTATTTTTGTGATAAATCCATAAACAAATTTGTAGTGTAGAATGGCAAAAACATGTGTGTTACTTATAAACCTTGGAACTCCAGATAGTCCATCTGTAAAAGATGTAAGAAAATATTTATTTGAGTTTCTTAACGATCCGCGCGTGATTGATATTAATCCTATTGGCAGATTTTTTCTTGTAAATTTTATTATCGTGCCTTTCCGTGCACCAAAATCCGCAAAGATTTATAAAGAACTTTGGACAGATAAAGGTTCACCGATTATGATTTACGGTGAATCCGTAAGACAAAAATTACAGAAAGAACTTGGTAATGATTTTGAAGTAGAACTTGCAATGCGATACAAAAATCCGAGTCTTGATGAAGTTTGTGCAAGAATTCAAAAGAAAGGATATGAAAAAATAATTATCCTTCCTTTATTTCCGCAATATGCTTCTGCCAGCACAGGATCAGCTATTGAAAAAGCAATGAAGTTGATCAGCAAATGGTGGGTAATTCCGGAAATAAAAATCATCTCACAATTTTATGATAACGAAGATTATTTGAACTGCGTAATTGAACAATCAAAAAAATATAATCTTAACGAGTATGATCATATTCTGTTCAGCTACCATGGATTGCCGGAAAGACAAGTTGATAAAGTTTATTCTGATGGAAAACCTTGCACAGATCATAACTGCGAAGATGAAATTAATGAAGACAACAAATACTGTTACAAGGCAACTTGCTTTGCAACAACAAGATTGCTTGCTGAAAAATTAAACCTGCCAAAGGAAAGATATACGGTTTGTTTTCAATCCAGATTGGATAAAGACTGGCTTGAACCCTTTTCTGATAAAGTAGTTGAGGAATGGGCAAAGAAAGGTGCAAAAAAACTTTTGGTATTCAGTCCTGCATTTGTGGCTGATTGTCTTGAAACAATTGTAGAAATTGGAATTGAATATCAAAAAATATTTAAAGACGCTGGCGGAGAAAAAGTTCAGCTCGTAGAAAGTTTAAACGATCACCCAATGTGGATAGAAACAATTAAGAAAATGGTTCTTAAAAATCTTTGAGGCAAATATGCTTGATAACACCGGTAAAAAAATAAAACATCAAACAAAAAAGCAATTAAGAAAAGTTACCCGACTTATAAAAAATAAGCCAAAGAAAATAGGGCTTGACCCCGGTTCACTTGTTTATGTGGGCGATAAAGAAAAGCAACCTATAAGTATTAAATTGTTTGATTACAAAGCAGACCACTTTATTGAAAAAAATGTTTTAGCTGTAGAAGATTTGCTTGCTTACAAACAATCTGAAACTATAAGCTGGATAAATATCGATGGTGTGCACGAAGTTGAACTTTTAGAAAAAATCGGAAAGCATTTTGATATCCATTCATTAACGTTAGAAGACATACTTAACACAAATCAAAGACCAAAGTTAGATGAGTATCCAAATTATCTTTACATCGTTTTAAGAATGTTTTACTTAGATGAAAAAGATAAATCATTAAAAAATGAACAGGTAAGTTTAATTCTTACAAAAAATTATGTTATTACTTTTTTAGAAGATGCTGGCGATGTTTTTGACCCAGTTAGAGAGCGAATAAGAAAATCTGCAACTCGGTTAAGAGAAAACGGCACGGATTATCTTGCCTATGCACTTATTGATTCTATTGTCGACAGTTATTTTCATATTCTTGAAAAAATTGGCGAAGATGTAGAGGGGCTTGAAGATAACCTGGTTGTTGAACCAAACAAAAACGATCTTCAAACAATTCATTTATTAAGAAGGGAAATGATTCTGCTGCGACGTGCTATCTGGCCATTACGTGAAGTTATTTCTGCAATGCAAAGAAACGAAACTGAGTTTATAGAAGAGAAGACAAGAGTTTATCTGCGAGATGTATATGATCACACAATACAGGTGATTGATACAATCGAATCTTACCGAGAAATGGTTGTGGGAATGCTGGATACATATTTATCAAGTACAAGCAACAAACTAAATGAAGTGATGAAAGTGTTAACAGTTATTTCTACTTTGTTTATTCCTCTTACATTTCTTGCCGGAGTTTATGGGATGAACTTCAAGCACTTTCCAGAACTTGGCTATGATTGGATGTACCCCTGGGGATTTTGGATTATCACTCTTTTTGTTATTGCAGGAATGGCTGTTTTCTTTAAAAGAAAAAAGTGGTTTTAGAAAATTTTCTTTTGTTTCCCTCTAATACACTTGATATTCTTCTCAAAAAGTTTATATTACAAACAGTGTATAAATTCTCTCAATAAATGATTAAGTATTTGGGGAATTATATATGATTGAAACCGGAGAACGGTTTTAGCTTAAATTTATTTTCAACTTCTATTTTCCATTTCGCTCTTTTGAGTTAACAGACCTTTCGAATATTCCGGTTTCAAAAATACTCTGCATAAATATGAATATTTGTTTGAAAGGACTTGACGATGGAAAAATATCAAATTGTAATTGCCGGAAATGGAGAGCCTGCGCTTGTATGTACTCTTTCTGCCAGAAACACCTATACTGATAAAAGCATTGCAATCATCAAAACCGATAAACAGAATTCTATAATCGAAGAGATCCTTTCTTCAATCTCTGGTCGCTTTAGCAATATGTTAAATGTTTTTTACGATGATATCGCAGGTAAAGAACGCAATGTGCTTCATCTTAAAAGCGGGAAAAAAATTGAATACGAAAAACTTGTTCTTGCAACTGGTTCGCGTGCAATTGAACCACCGATTGATGGAATTCAACGAGATGGTGTAATACTTATTAATCAGGACCCGGAACAGATTCGTAAAATAAAAACTGAAGCACTTGATGCTGAAAGTGTTGTAATTTATGGCGGCGGATATCTTGGTGTAGAATTGTGTGATGAACTTTTAAGAGCCGGAAAGCACGTCACCATTGTTGAGAAATCTAAAAGACTTATGCCTTCTTCATTTGGGTCTGATATAAGTGATAAAGTAAAAGAGGTAATTGAGAATCTTGGTGGACGAGTAATTCTTGATTTGAAAATTAAAAGTGTTCTCGGAATTGAGGCCGTAACAGGAATTAAGCTGAGCTCTGATGAAGTAATTGATTGTGATTTTGTTATGATCTGTTGCGGCTCAAGACCGAATGTGGAAATGGCAGAAAAACTTGGAATAATTTTCGATCG
>JBBQSH010000094.1:0-12658 GCA_038214015.1 Ignavibacteriales bacterium
AAGTTCGAAGATCTTACTGATCGTCTGAATGTTTTACTTGGAAATATTCTAGTTAATTAAAAGGGGAGTTGCCTCCCCTGATTTTTACTTAAGTAGTATCATCTTTTTAGAATTAACAAAACTGCCGGCCTGTATTTTGTATATGTAAACGCCACTTGCAAGTGAGCTTGCATTAAAGTTTACTTCGTACTTTCCGGCAACTTTTTCCTCGTTAACAAGAGTAGCAACTTCACTTCCAAGTATGTCGTAAATTTTTAGTGTTACAATTCCATCTTGAGGAATTTGGTAACGAATCGTTGTACTCGGGTTAAATGGATTTGGGAAATTTTGACCAAGATCATACACGATTGGTATTCCTTCTCCTTTAAAGTTTCTGACAAGCAGATTTGATTTTTCTAACACGATATCGTCTCGTTGAATATCGGAAATAAAAAAGTTTACATCTTCATTTACAGTTGTGAATAATCTTAAATAATAATTACCGGTTTCAATTCCTGAACAATCAACTAAATAACTTTGATTATTATATTCCTGAACATTTAGTTTGTTGTAAGTTACATAATCAAATGTTCCAACAACTTGATTTGTAGAAGCATTAACAAGTTCACATTTGAAAGTAACACTAAATTCATCTGATAATATAGAATCAGCCAAATTTTTATTTACAACATAATAGTAGTTTGAAAATACCAGCTCACTTTGTGTGTTCAGAACAAAGGATTCAGTTCTTGCTGCAGTATTAAGTTCATCTAAATTTGCAACAGGCAATGTATCTATTCTTTCAACAAATTTAATTGTTTGACGGTCTAGAAGAACATCACCCGTGTTAAATAAAAATTCAATGCCATTCTTTTCTACAACACCCGATCTACCGTAGCTTATATCAACAGTTTCAGTTTCTCCAACTTTATTTAACGGGAAACTATCAGTGCATTTATTAAGCAAATACGGAGCCGGTGTTGAAGTATTAAAGACCATTACTTTCATATTGTCAAAAGAACTTCCATTGCTAACCAATGTTTGAATACCATTTGCAGATAGGCTTGCTATTGGGTCATAAGTTCCATTTGATTTTCTTCTTACATACTTTGATAATTGCCCGTTTATCCCATTGCTTTCACTCCAGGTTAGAATTGAACCAAGAGAAGTGTTTAACGAATTATTATTTGTAAAGTATACATTATTACTGAAACTACTAAAACCACCCCAGCTTGTACCGTAACCAACTTTAGCTACAGCAGTGTTAATATTATCACTGTAATCCTTTTCTTTTGCAAGTCGTTTTTCAACAGCTGCAATATAATTACCATGCCAGCTTACCATTACATATGGAGTTGTATATTTACATAAGCTTATTGATGGATAATTATTTGTAGTGTAACCGCTGCCTGTTGATAATGTTATTACGTTATAATATAACCAATTTAGACCCTGATTATATGCCAACTTATATTTAATTGAAGATTGTGATTCAAATGCGATGTGGATTAATCCCGTTTCACCAATAATTGAAGGGTTGATAGAATTTGCATCAGTCTGAGGAATAGTTGATTCTGCTTGCCAGGTCCAGATCCCATTATAATACCATTTAGTTTTTAGCTTTAATCCTTCAGTGCTATTTTTTCTATAAACAAGTGCGACCCCTGCAGCGTTATAAGATATAACAGGTTTTGCACTGCCAAAATAAGAATTAGTACAGGTTGCAAAAATTTCGCTGTCCGTATTTTCATACATACCATTTGGCTGCTGTGCAAATGTTAAAAGCCATAAATCTACATTTGTTGAATATGCAGGATCATAGTATTCGCATACTGCTTTAACTATATTTCCATCATACTCAATTGCAGGATTTTTTGCGTTATCTAAAATAAACTGATCTGCTGCCCACTCGCCATCAAAGTTTGATGTTAAGCTGTGAGTATAAAAAACATTACCCATCGATTCATACATAACGTGGTAAATGCCATTATCTGTTCTTACCATTTTACGCTGACTGTTACTGCTTATGCCCGATGTTGAGTTGGACATTAACTGACCCTTAAGAGTTGCTGTAGCCACTGCACTTGAATTGTTAAAAACAATACCTGTTTCTGGCCAATACTCACCTTGAATTGTTACTCCTGTACCACCCCATTTAAATGGATAGAATTTTCTGCTTTGATTATTGACTGAAATTGTTTGCTCTGAGAGGGAGCCGACTGAGTAATATGCTTTTTGCGGATTTGCTGGATCAATGGTCTGGTTTAAGAAAATTCCTTTATAAACATAACCATTGTAACTTGATGTATAGTTAGGAGTGAATGGTGAAGTTTGTTCTCTGAATGTTGCGCTCATACCCTGATTACGTAGAGTACCACCATAGGAAGCATCAGGATAATCTATAAGCCAGGGATCTTTAATTCGAATTTGTCCACCATCTACAGATGTTCCTTCTAAACTGTTTTTAATTGTTATGCCGGAATTAGTTGGATTGAAGTTAGATCTAAGTTCGCTAGTTCCATCAGTAATTGTAAAGCTTTGATGATTCATTACTTTTGCTAAATCTCCATTCCAATTTAAATATTTCTGATTACTTAGGACCTTCTGCGAGCCTTGTAGTGTTTTTGTATCATTTACGTTCCAGGTAAAAGTTTGCGGTGCACTATATTTATCAAATTTGTTTTGAGTTAAATTCCATAATCCAATTGAATCCACGCTGGAATTTGTAGATAGTTTTTGATCAACAACAACATTTTGCGTGGGGGGTAAGTATTCAATTCTAAGAGTAACAGATGGATTTTGAATATTCCAAATTCTGTCAGTAATATATGTAGGTAGAGAAGCAATTATTCCTAACACAAATCTGTCGTTTACAAGAGCATCCCTTATTGCAATGTTAAAAGGATCCTGAGAATTATTTGAAGTGAAATTAATAACATTATTTACTCCTGTTTTTGCACCAATCCCGGTATTACTCATTTCGTACCACATTTGATCAAGCTGAGTTTGTGTTGGATTTGTATTCTCGATTGAAAGAGAAGAAAATTGTGCGTCCATTTCGGATGAGTGGTTATACTTAGTATACTCAAAGTGCAGTTGAACATTAGTAATGGTTGAATTATCCGGAATAACATTATCGGGTATATTCCACTGAAAAACAACTCTGCCATAAGCTTGTTGACCACTGACCATATTTTTACCAATAATACAATAAGAACTTGATGAAATGAGACTGCTCTGTAGTGCTTGAGTACCAACTTTAGAAATTTCACGATAGGAATTTGGATTTATTGGTCCATAAATCGATTGTGAAAACAATTCTGTTTGCGTAACGATCAATAACGCTAATAGAATTAAAACTATTTTTAATCTTTGTAACATTTTAAGTCCTTTATTTTTTATTAAAAAATGTCTTATGTTTGAACCGCAAACAAAAAGGCGTTCCTTACCCACGTAAGGGGCTTGCAAACCAATTTGTTTGTTCTTTCTGGGCAGTAGTGCAAATAACACTGCTGCTCAGTTTTTATTTACGGGAGGCGATCTTTCCATATTAACTCCTTTCTTATTTTTTACCAATTATTACAATTGATTTTTGTTCTTTCCAACCTGTAGCAACAATAATATTATTATTAATCGCACCTGCAAGAAATCTTCCGGTAAAATATGGTATTTCACTACCTAAATAATGTTTCCAGGAGTATCCGTTAAAATGTGACAATAATCCATTTGAACCACCAACGAACAAATTATTTAATGATGTCCCTCTTATAATATCTTTATAAAAAGGTGGAAAATTTTCAACTTTAATCCAATCTTGATTTATTTTATTTAATGTAAAAAGCCCATCACCACCTATGTAATATTTTTTTCCTGAACTAGACCAGATCGAACTAATACTCCATGGTAAACCAGTTTTGTTTAATTCTACAACAGTTGCATTTTCTATTTTTAATATTTTAGAGCCGTCATTAAAAAACTTATTTGAAGCCACCGCCAAAATTTCCCACTCTTGAGTTTTCTCATTAAAGTCACCCCAAATGTCATTTATGTTTAATGTTGTTCCGCTTTCTATTCTTTGCCAGTTTGTGCCGTTGAATCGGGCTATTTGTCCGTTATACCCAACAGCATAGATATTATTATTATCGGTACCCCATAATTTGTTTACGTAAACAGGAGAACTATGTCTATTTGTTTGCCTTATACCATCCCACTTTGTGATTTGTGAGCCGGAAGTAATCCAAATATTATTTTCATCAAAAGCTAAAATCGATCTTGCTTCATAGACGCCTGTGTCTTGTTGCCCGGGTATTGTATAAAAATATAGTTTATGGAGAGACCAATCATTTCCATCCCAATGCACGGCATTATAAACTGTGTAACCGTTCTGGCTTGTATCAGCAATCATTATCTCACCAACTGCCCAAATGTTGTTTTCGTTTATTATTGCAACATCATAAAGAACGCTGCTGCCAACTGTGCCAAACGTCCAACTCTGGAAAGAGAAGTTGTGGCTTGTGGTGTCCATTGTGGTTACTGGTTGCTTGATACTGGATACTTGTTCGCCTGTGGCGGACTGGATGCTCGATACTTGGAAAGAATAATTTTGGTTTGGGAGAAGAGAATCTATGTAGAGTAGTGAGTCTTTAGTGCTCAGACTGAAGGTCTGAGTTACGCTATCACCATTTGGATTAAATTGTTTTAGTGTTAGTTCTGCAGGTAATGTTAAATCTTTGGTTTTTAATTGCAGCCACGCTTCAACACAACTTGCATCATCAAGTTCAAGAGTTAATGTTGGCTTTATTTCATCAGGCGGTATTGGTGGTTCGGTTGTGCTGCAGCCTCCCACAGAAAGAAACATTAACAAAAGAGAAATTTGAATTATCTTTTTCATATTAATAATTGTTTTGTGAATGAATAGGCAAAGGATTGTACTCCCAATAACGAAGGCAGGAAAGGGCTGAAAACTGACGAACCAAACACCACTAAAACTAAATAACTCATCTTGATTCCCCAAGAATGATAAATAATATTTCAACATTAAAATTAAAAACTTCACTAGCAAAGTAAATACGTACTTATACGTATTTTGAAATGCCATATACGTACAAGTACGTATATTTAAATGAGACACTAACTAATCAAAAAAACAAATATTAAATCTTGATCTGAGGACTATTTTTTTCGTTTATAAAAAGAAAAAGTACTCCTATGATTATTTGGAAGATTGACAGATTCCCTCGAAATTCATTCCATTTCGTCCATTCTCTTCATTCATTCTCTGAGGCGCAAAAAATAAAATTGTATTTATTTTATTCCAATTATTCATAGCCTCAAATAAAAACACCTGCTAACTTTAATTAGCAGGCGTATGATAAGTGAAATAATAATATTTTATTTCAATAGGATCATCTTCTTAGAATTAACAAAACTGCCAGCCTGTATTTTGTATATGTAAACCCCGCTTGCAAGTGAACTTGCATTAAAGTTTACTTCGTACTTTCCGGCAAGTTTTTCTTCGTTTACAAGTGTTGCAACTTCACTACCGAGTATATCGTAAATCTTAAGTGTTACAATACCATCCTGTGGAATTTGGTAACGGATTGTTGTACTCGGGTTAAAAGGATTGGGGAAATTATTTGACAGTTCATAAGTAATAGGAATTTCACTTCCGGTAAAATTAACTTTGTTAAAGTTTTTCTTTGCGAGTGTTGTGTTATCACTGATGATATTTGCAAGTGCATAATTTGCATTTCCGTTTACGTTTGTTACTAATCTTAAGTAATAATCACCTGGTATGATTCCAGAGCAATCAACCTCGTAATCAATGTTAGCATACTTTTCAAGATTAGTTTTATTATAAGTGATATTATCAAACGAACCAACAACCTGATCTGTTATTGCATTCACTAATTCTACTTTGAAGTTAACCGCATCGTTTGTTGACATTGCTGTGTCTGGATCTGATTTTTGGACAACATAATAAATATTTGAAAAATAGAAATTAGTTTCCGGGTTAAGAGTGAAATTATTTGTGCGCGTAAATTCATTAAGCTCATTTGATGAAGCATAAACTATAGTATCAGGTTTATCAATAAATTGGATAATACTATCACCGGTAAGTATATCGCCAATATTAAAAACAAACTCAATACCATTAATATCTGCCACACCACTTCTTCCAAAGGTAACAATAGTATCATCTACAGAAATCTTATTTAGTTCCCCGGCCTCTTCTTGCAAAACACTAAAATCAGTTGTGCTTTGTGTGAAATAATAAAGCGGGGATGAACTTCTAAAGATATTAGCTTTCATATTGTTATAGTCTGTACCACTAGAAACTTGAGAATTTATTCCAGAAGGGTTTAGACCTTGTGGACTTGAATATTCTGTTTTACCATTTACAGGATAAGTTCTTCTAACCCATTTAGTAGTCGAGCCATCTTGACTCCAAGTCATTACAGTTTTTTCTGTTGAGTTACTAGCTGAATTACTATGGACGTAATTAATATTATTACCCACCTTTAGAAAATCACTCCAAATCATATTTGATCCAGAAAGCGTTCCTCGTCTCAGTACGGCCTGTGGAGAACCTGCATATAACGAACCCTTCCAGCTTACTACAGGATTGAAATTTGCAAGACTGATCGATGGGTCCATATTTAAATTATAACCACTACCGTTTGATGGTGTCGAATAGTAATTAAAAGACGAAGGATCTGTGTAAACACTCCATCTCAAATATCCAATTGAAAAAACCCCCCATTGATATGCGAGATGATATTTACCTTCTCCATTGGTAATTGAGGGGGACCCACAAGAACTATTAACATAAGCAGCAGGAAAATTCCTCGGGATAATTTGAATTAAGTTACCACTCGCATTAACTTTGAATTCAACAGCAGTGAATGGAGCATTAGAAGCTGATTTAAATACTACCATTGCAAATTGATTAAGCCCGGTAACTACAGGTCTTGTGTCGTACGAATATGATGGGAGTATATCACTCACAAATTCTGTCCATCGGTGAACACCATTAAAAAATTGAGATAATAAAACATAATCTTCTTCATAACCTCCATAATTATCTATCTGGTAAGTAATATAAATGAAAGGTAACGAACCATCATTAGAACACGAGATTGCCGGCGATTTTGCATTTGCGCCACCTACGTTATAAGTAAGCGGCATACCGCCATTCATTATTTCCCATGTCGTTCCGCCATCAGTACTACGTTCATACCAGACAGTATTCATGCTTTCATAAACATTGTGAAGGTGACCTTCTTCTGTCTTTAAGAATTTGGTTTGGCCATTAAAAGAATATGCATTTGAATTATTTGTAAGTTG
Source organism: Ignavibacteriales bacterium (assembly GCA_038214015.1). GTDB lineage: Bacteria > Bacteroidota > Ignavibacteria > Ignavibacteriales > Ignavibacteriaceae > IGN3. The sequence goes on from JBBQSH010000094.1 coordinate 7,327, forward strand.
TAGGCTTTTGTAATTTGCATATACATTAGCACCTTCGGATGTAAATACAGCCCAAGTTTCTTTTCCATCACCATAAGGTTGTAGATTTGCACCCGTTGCAGACCAGTTTTGGAAATAACAGTTTCTTACACCAAAAATTCCTCCAAGATTTAATTGTTGACTTCCTGCCCAGAGTTTGTAAATCGCTTTTGTTGGATCAAAAGCAGGATTTTCTCCAATCAAAACACCTTTGAATACAGAACCTGTAGTAATATTTGGATTGGTGGAAAAATTCAATTGGTTCCAATTTGGATTTAAACCTCTATTTTTTGGTCCCTTTTCATCCGCATCATCGATTAACCATGGATCTCTAAAATAAAAAACCCCACTATTTACTGATATACCCTCAACGAAATTCTTTATAGTTGCATTATGTATACTTTTAAATTGTGCAGCATAAGTTGAAGGTATTTTATCTATAGTAAAAGATTGATGATTGATAATAGAAGGAGTTCGAACATTATCTATACTCCAAAAACTATATTTTTGATCTGATATTACTTCTTGATTTGCTTTAAATACTGTTGGTGAACCTATGATAAAATCAATGAAATTCTTTGGTACTGGATATTCTTGAAAATGGTTATTCGGAATTTCCTCCCAGCGATAAACATTTGAGTTTGCCAGTAAGCCAGAGTTTTCAGCTAATTGTGTCACTGTAATACTATTTTCATAAATAATATTTCCGGTAACATGGGTTTGATCAACTATTGCACCTTGTCTAACTATTAATGCTCCACCTTCATTTATAATAATTTTAGAATTAGAATTTACAAAATTGACTGATCCTGTTACTACGCAAGTTGAACCGTTTGGGATTGTCACTTCTACATTCGAATTTATAGTTACAGTTCCATTTACATTGTAATCTAACCAATTTGTATTTGCAGTAATTGTCCCAGGAGAGATTGAAGTTAAAGAATATATTAAACATTCTTTAGCATCGGCTCTACCAAATCCTGATTGGTCATTATAAATACCACCCGTGCCACCTGCAATTGAAATAGCACTTTTAGTCATTGCCTCATAAAAATTTCCAGCGGGAAATTTTGAATAATAAATTGCTGCAATTCCGGCAATATGAGGTGCTGAAGCAGATGTTCCTTCAAAGATAGAAAAACCTTCCGCATTAGTTTCTACACCATCAGTCGCAACGATAGCAGGCGTATTATGAGGAATAACACCCGTTTGTACACCATTATCATCAAAAGAAAATAACTTTGATGGACCCCTTGAACTAAAATTCTCCAGTATATTCATATTTGAAGATGGGTAAGCACCAACGCTTAAGGTAGCTATCATTTCTTTGCCAAAAATTTGATTATTGGGTCTCAAAGGATATGAAAGAAAATTTTGATAAGTATAATCTAAAGTCTCATTTCTGTTTATGATCAAACGAAGTTCTTTATTAGGTTCACCAGCAGGTGTATTATTGCTAAGTTTTACAACAACATTAAAAGGTGGAAGGTAAGTACCTGCTTCAAATGTAAAAACAATATTTTCTCTTGGTATTGAACCATTTGTGCCTTGCGCATTTCTTCCTTGTCCAGTTTCAACTGCATTTCCAAGTGCATCAAAAAGATATAGATCGTAGTCTGTTCTAGCATAATTCCATTTATCAGCCCATTGAATAATTACATCTATTTTTTCACCATCCGTCGCATCAAATCCATTTTGATAATAATAGGTTGCTCCATTGCGATACCATAAGTTCATCATATCAACATTTGGATAAAAAGTGCCATACCAACAACTCGCTCCGTCGTTACCAGCAGCCGAAACATATGTGCCATGATATGAATTTACATAACTGTATATAGTGTTATACAAATTATCCTCTGAAAATTGGGGTGAATCATAAGGCCAGCCAATATCATCAATAATAATTTTACAACCTGCACTCCTTAACTGATTAATTCTATTAGCCATTCCGTTTGGTCCATCATCAGAGTTTAGACCCGCAAAATAAAGATCAGCTTCTGGCGCTAAATCATAAATTATTTCTAAAATAGCTGTTCCTTCATTTCCACTTCCAGCGTTTAAAATGTGATTGGGATTATTGATTGAGGTGGGTAAATCTCCTGAAGTAATAGAATTCGAAATACCATCCACTCCATCAGAAATTACACCGACTTTAATTCCTAAACCTTTTTTATTAAAATATTGTCGAGCTTTATCTACATTAAGTTGCCAATCACCAGCTGTTAATTTATCCCCCATTCTTATGACGGGTGAGCCAATTGCACTTATATTACCGATGGAAGTATTTTTAGCAAGATTTATTATTTGATTGTAAGGGACATAACAATATATTTCAACCGGCATTGTTATAGTAGGTTTCACAATTGATTGAATATGTCCACCAAGGTTGAAAATCTCGTTTTTAATGATGATAGAATCATTATCTTTTCCATTCAGTAAAGTAATTAAAATGTGAATTTCAGACTGTTTGTTGACTCGAAAAGATGAAGACGAATATTTGTTTTCTGATATTTTATTAGATAGGGTCCCGTTTATATGATCTGTTTCCATTGTGTTTAGCAGTTTTCTCAACCCACTTTCTACCCTTATTTCATTAGGTGTTAGATTGTTTTTTTCTGCTTCTTGCTGTGAAATATAATTCAATATCTTCGTTTTTATCTCTTGTGAAAACTCTTGTTGTTGCGAGAAAAAAGGTTGAAATGAGCCGATAAAAAAACTTAAAATTATTAAATAAAACTTTAAATGAACCTTAAGACTATACATGTATCCTCCTATAATTAATTTTAGTTTGATTACCGTCTACCGACAGCAACCACCGCTTTATTACCTAAGTACCCAACTGCAACTGCCAAATTATTTTTTGATTTGATTGCGCTATAAACACCTACATTCAATTTTGTCTGATCATAATAACTTAACCAACTAACTCCATTGAAATGTACTATATCGCCATATGAGGCAGTAAGAAATACATCATTTATTGCCTCACCATATATTGATGTTTTTGAGAATGCAGAAATTCCATTAAATTTTTTCCAATTGGTATCGGTGAGATTATGTTTAAAATACAGAGTTGCTGCAGAAATTAAATAATAAGCTCGCCCTGATTCAAACCAAACCGATACCAGATTTCCGTTTATTTCCTGAGATGAGATCTCAGTAACAGTTTCTTTATCTATTTTAAGAATCAAACTACCAGATGAGGACCCAACAGCCGAACCTACTGCAATTACTTCATTTTGATTTGATCCTACATTGTACGATCCCCAAATGCTGTATAAATTTAAGTTAGTACTAAAAGTTATATTTATCCATGATTGGTTTTTTCTGTGAACAATACTGCCTAATGGTCCAGCAAGATAAAAATTATTGGATGTTTCACCCCAGAATTTTGAAAGACTAAGATTTGGATCGACCATTGTACGTAAATCATATATTTCCCAATTTTCTCCATCACCGTGTATTGGCAAACTGCCAACAAACCAAATATCTGTAGCTGAAAATGCAAAAGCACTTTCTAGAGGCGGAGTAATTAAGTTTCCTCTAAAATTAACCGTGATCTTTTTTACCTCCCACTCACTCCCGTCCCAATGCACTGCGTTGTACGGCAGCGGATCAGGATTACCAAGCGAATCATTCATATAAATCTCGCCAACTGCCCAGATATTATTTTCATCAATAATCGCAACATCGTATAGTGTGCTGCTGCTGTGCTGTCCAAACTCAAAAGTCTGCCAGGTAAAGTTGTGGCTGGTGGTGTCAAGAGTAATAGCATTTACTTTGTTACTGGATACCGGATTCTGGATGCTGGATACTTGGAAGGAATAGTTTTGGTTTGGGAAAAGAGAATCGATATAGAGTAATGAGTCTTTAGTGCTCAGACTGAAGGTCTGAGTTACGGTGTTGTTCTTTAAAAGATTTATTGTTGCTGGTAGTAGTATGTTGTTTGTAGATAATTGCAGCCAGGCTTCGGTGCAGGAAACATCTTCAAGTTTAAGTAAAAGTTCAGGTTCAAGTTTGGGGTCGGTGGTATTACACGAAACCACTGAAAACAGCAATAAGAAAGACATTTGAATAATCTTTTTCATATTAATAATTGTTTTGTGAATGAATAGGCAAAGGATTGTACTCCCAATAACGAAAGCAGGAAAGGGGTGAAAACTAACGAACCAAACACCAGCTAAAACTAAATAACTCATCTTGATTCCCCTAGAATGATTAATAAATTTTTCAACTCTAAAATTAAAAACTAAATTAGCAAAGTAAATACGTACTTATACTGAATTTACAATACTATATACGTACAAGTACGTATATGACATTACAAAATACGTACAAGTACGTATATTTAAATGAGACACCAACTATTAAAAAAACAAAAATTAAATTTTGATCAAAGGACTATTTTTTTCGTTTATAAATAGGAAAAATATTCCAATTAGTATCTGAAAGACGGTTGTCAGATGGAAATACATTATTCCCACTTCAAATTCTATTAAATAAATAAAAAATTTCAACAACAAAGAAAATTCATAAGACAAGAGTATTAATAAAAACACAGATATTTTTCTGTTATCAGAGTAATTAATAGTAAATATTTTTAAAAAGCTAAAAAATATTAGGATATGTATAATAAGTTGAAGTATTATTACATTTGCTGGAGAATATAAAGCAACAATTACGCAAATAATAAAAAGGGAAATTGTGATAACGTATTTTGTTCTATCCTTCACATTAAATAAGACAGAGTAAAGCAATACAATACTTCCGGGCAGATAAAGTACTGAGATATCAACTTTAAATAAATAAAAAGCTGAAATAAAAACGGGATCATATAATCCAAGTAAGAGGAAAAAAAGAAAAAATCTTGTTTTATACTGTCTTATTGGGCTTAACAGCCAAACAATTGAACTTAAATACGCTATATATTTTATAAGTTCCATTAATCAGGACAAAATGGTGGGCACAATCCAGCAAACTCCAGAGTAAATACTCCATTGGTGATAGTTAAAACGTCTTTTCTTTTTTCAACTGTAGTAAATGGACTATTTCCATCAGAAAGCAGCTGTTGAACTATTGCAACTGAGTACATTGAAAAAACCTCTGTTGAATTTAAAGTAGCTCCTAAAGGTAACAAAGCATTTCTATTATTATCTAAAATATAAAGATCATTATTCATAAGCTTAAACATAATAACATTAACACTCTGATAGGTATACATCTTTAGTGTTTCCGTTGGTATTTCTTTTGACACTAATACCGGACCAAATAATTGATCAGCGTTTTCTTTAGAAAGGATTTTGCCCTGTGG
>JBBQSH010000095.1:0-12620 GCA_038214015.1 Ignavibacteriales bacterium
GGAAATGCAACCTGGACAAACGGTGCTGGTACATCGCAAGTAGAAGTATTTTTCGGTCCAGCAGGAAATGCAGTATCAGTTTATAGTGGTGTACCAATCGAAACTATTGCAATTCCCGGTCCGCTAGATTATGCTACAACTTATGAATGGAGTGTTGTATGTATGAATGATACTTGCAGCGCTTCAGCTGAAACATGGTCATTTACAACCGAACCAGACCCAAGTTTAGTAATTTTATTCTTTGACGATTTTGAAGCCGGTTCAGGATTATGGAATATATTAAATAATGGTGGTACCTGTGTATGGACAGTATATTCTCCTCCTTTCCCAAATTTATACACCTTACCTTGTGATCCTAATTGTGGCAGCGTTCTAAGTGCTGATTCCGATGAGTGTGGAAGTGGAACAACTATAAATTCATCTGCTATAATTTCTACTCCACTCGATATTTCCTTGTACGCTCAAGTTGTTTTAGAATTTGATCAAGACTTTAACGATTTTGGCGGACCGGATGAAGGCTATGTTGAAGTTAGCAATGATGGTGGAACAACCTGGAATATAGTATGGCAGCAAGTTGGTGTTGATTTAAGAAACACACATGAAGTAGTTGATATTTCCGCATTTGCTGCTTTGCAGTCTTCTGTTCTTATTAGATTCCGTTCTGTTCAGCCATCCTGGGATTGGTGGTGGACAATTGATAACGTAGAAGTTATCGGCAGTGGTGTTGTTCCAGTTGAATTAACCTCATTTGCAGCAAGTGTAAATGAAACCAATGTAACATTAAATTGGAATACAGCGACAGAGTTAAACAACAGCGGCTTCCAGGTTGAAAGAAGCACCGGCAGCTCATATGAAGTTGTAGGATTTGTTGCTGGTTCTGGTACAACAACAGAAATCAGAAACTATTCATTTGTTGATAAAAACGTAGCTTCTGGAACATACTCATACAGACTAAAACAGGTAGACTTTAACGGAACATTTGAATATTCAGATGTAATTGAAGTTGAAGTTTTAGGAGTAAAAGAATTCGCACTTGGTCAAAACTTTCCAAATCCATTCAACCCAAGTACAACAATAAACTTTAGCTTAGCAGTAGACAGTAAAGTAAGCTTAAGGATATTTGATGTATTAGGACAGGAAGTAGCAACATTGATAAATGGACAGATGGCAGCAGGAAGTAAGAAAGTTTCCTTCGATGCAAGTTCAATCAATAGTGGTGTTTACTTCTACCGAATAGATGCAAGTGGAGTTGACGGACAGAAGTTTAGTTCAGTAAAGAAGATGATTTTAACAAAATAATTTCATCATTTTTGAGTTAGTTTATAAAGCCTCGCTGAAATATGCGGGGCTTTTTTTATGAAGTTACGTTCAAGTGAATTGATACTTCATACTCCTTTTAATAACTTTGCACACAATTTTATCACACATAGGAATAGTAATGAAAAAATATCTTTTCTTAGTTTTAATACCTTTACTTATAATTTCTTGCTCTAAAACTTCTGATCAGGAATATTTTGATCAGGCGAAAAAATTATTGGAAGAGAAGAAAACTACAGAAGCAGTAAAATCTCTGGAAGCTTTAGTTAATGAATACCCTGATAGTGAGATTGCTCCAGCAGCTTTAGTTCAGTTAGCTCAGATCTATCAAAATCAATTGGATAAAAATATCAAACCAGCTGAGTCTTTTGAAAAGGCAGAGAAGTATTTTATGCAGGTTTATGAAAAATATCCGGATAGTGAAGAAGCACCCAAAGCCTTGTTTATGTCCGGTTTTATATTAGCAAATGATCTTCAGAATTATGATAAAGCAACAACCAGTTATAATTTATTTTTAGAGAAGTATCCTTCACATCCCCTGGCAGCTTCTGCAAAAGAAGAATTAGATAATATGGGATTGACTCCTGAAGAAATTCTGAAACGAACTGAGACTGTTAAAAAGTGAGCAAATCCTTTTCTGAATATAAAAGCTATCTCGATCCGAAAATAATATCACGCATCGGCAGTCTTGATCTGCGTGCAAGATTGGTTGTTGAAGGATTTATGGTGGGTTTGCATAAAAGTCCTTACCACGGATTTAGTGTAGAGTTTTCACAACATCGCCCCTATATGCAAGGAGATAATTTAAGAAGTGTAGATTGGCGGGTATTCGGAAAAACTGAGAAGTACTTTATCAAACAGTATGAAGAGGAAACAAATTTACGAAGCTACATTATTCTGGATAGCAGCAAATCAATGGGATATTCTTCAGAGAAAGTTATATCAAAGATAGACTATGCTTCCACATTGGTTGCGGCGTTATCATACCTAATGATTAAGCAGCAGGATGCAGTTAGTCTTACGATTTACTCTGATAAAATTCATAAACATTTACCCCCAAAATCTTCTAATGCATATTTTCAGCAGATATTAAAAGAGTTAACTACATTAGAAACTTCATCAACTACAAATACCGCGGATTCATTAAACCAGGTTGCTGAAAAGATTAAAAGAAGGGGATTGGTAATTATTATTTCTGATTTCTTTGATGATGTAGAAAAAACATTAAGAGCAATAAAACATTTTGCCCATCAAAAAAATGAAGTAATAATTTTTCAGATTCTTGATCCAATGGAAAGAAGTTTTGGTTTTGGAAAAGATGCCATATTTAAAGACCTTGAAACAAATGAAGAGTTAACAACTCAACCATACCAAATTCAAAAAGCTTATCAAGAAGCGATGAATGAATTTACAAACAAAATTAAAAGAGAATGTCTAAATTCTAATTTTGATTACAATCTCCTGGATACCTCAACACCTTTCGATAAAGCTTTATTTAGTTATATACAAAAAAGATCACGACTTCATTAGAATTTAGGAATGTCATTTCGAAGTCCGCGGCGGCGGATTCGACCGAGAAATCTTAACCTTTATCAATAAAGATTTCTCCCTTTGGTCGAAATGACTAATACTACTTATACTTCTCGTAATCACGCTTGCAGAAAACAGAGATTAATAAGTTAAAAGAAGCTTGTTGATTTCATCGTAATACTTTTTAGAAAGCTGCTCAGAATAACTTAGTGTTTTTGATTCAGTAATTATTCTCACAATCGGTTCAGTATTAGATTTTCTGAAATGTACCCAATGATCTTCGAAATCAATTCTTAAACCATCTTCTGTGGTTATATTTTCTTTCGAATAATTTTTAATAAGTTTATTAATAACATCATCCGGAGAAACATTATTTAAATCAATTTTTTTCTTAGCGATAAAGTAGTTAGGCAGTTCATCTTTAATCTCAGAAAGTTTCTTCCCCGAATCAGCCAAATATTGTAATGTAAATGCAATCCCAGCCAATGCGTCCCTTCCGTAATGAAGAGCCGGATAAATTACTCCGCCGCTTCCTTCACCTCCAATTACTGCATCTACTTCTTTCATTTTTTGAACAACATTTGCTTCCCCAACCGGAGAACGAAATAGCTCACAATTGTTTTTCTTTGCAACATCCTCAACTGATCTGCTTGTAGATAAATTGACAACAACATTTCCTTTGGTCTTACTCAATACAAAGTCTGCTGCCAGCGTTATTGTATTTTCTTCACCGAATGGTTCGCCTTCATCTGTAATTAAAACTAAGCGATCAACATCAGGATCAACGACAATTGCAAAATCTGCCTTGTGAACTTTAACTGCATTCATTGTCTCTGTGAGATTTTCAGGAAGAGGTTCCGGCAAGCGAGGGAAGATTCCGGTTTTTTCACAATTCATTTCGATTACATCACAACCAAACAATTTTAATAAATCTGGAATGCAATATGCGCCAGCACCATTAACGCAATCCGCTAATACCCTAAATTTTTTTGATTTTATTTTTTCTAGATTTATGATAGGCAGAGAGAGCACGGCTTTAATATGATTTTTTAATCCTTCAGAATAAACTGTTCTTTTACCAATCTTTGTCCAATCAACAAAATTACTTTGTGAATCTAAATATTTTTTCATTTGGTGATGCTCATCGGGCGACATAAACTGCCCAGTACTATTCAATAGTTTCAGAGCATTCCATTCATTTGGATTGTGACTTGCGGAGATTGCAATTCCTCCTTGTGCCTGCAGAGTTTTAACAGTAAACTGAACCGTTGGAGTTGGACAGATTCCAATATCAATTACATCTAATCCTTTTGCCAATAAAGTTCCGGTAACGATCTGATTAACCATTTCTCCAGTTATTCTGGCATCACGACCAACGACTACTTTTCCTTTGTCCACAAAATCGGCATAAGCATTTGTGTATTTTACTATTACTTCAGGATCAAGTCCTGCACCAACTATGCCGCGAATACCGGAAATACTAACCATAAGAGTTGACATTAAATCTCCAAATATTTTCTTCAAAAATAATGATTTAATTGAATATCTTTGTAAAAATGTTTTAGTATGAAAAAGAAAATCGAAAAAATAAATAAAGTGTTAATAGAGTATTTTGGCGTTCCGCCAAAAGCAAAAAAAAATCCGCCACCGTTAGATGCTATTATAGGGACAATACTATCCCAAAATACTAATGATAACAATTCATATAAAGCATATAGAAATCTGAAAGATAATTTTAATAACTGGGATGAGCTTGCCGAATTTAAAGCATCACAGATAGAAAAGTTTATTAGGGTAGCAGGATTAGGCAAACAAAAATCAAAAGCAATTTATGAGATTCTTCAATCCTTGAAGAATAAAAATAAAACTGTGTCACTTAATCATATTAAAAAAAATTCTGATGAGTTAATATTAGAAGAACTTACTTCATACAAAGGAGTTGGAGTTAAAACGGCAAGCTGCGTTTTGCTTTTCTCATTGGAAAGGAATATTTGTCCCGTTGATACTCACGTTCACAGAACACTGAATAGAATCGGAGTTGTTAAAACAAATACACCTGAAAAAACTTTTTATGAAATTCTAAATAGAATTTCTGAAGGTTCTGCACATTCATTTCATACAAATTTAATAAGATTGGGTAGAGAGATTTGTAAACCTTCAAACCCAAATTGCTCGATCTGTCCTTTACTTAAAATTTGCAAGTATGATCAGAAAAATCTTACCTTAAATAAACATTTAAAAAAAATAGAATTTATGCTTTTGGACAACTTATAAGAAAAGATTTCTGAATTACCCATTTTTAATCGACTGTCATTCTCGCGAAAGCGGGAATCCGCATTATTTTAAGCGTTATAGATTCCCGTTTTCACGGTATGACACTCAAAAATTGACTCACAGACAGCCTCATGTCAACTGACCGATTTCAGAAGTTTCAGTAATTAAAGATTTATATTCTACTTTTTTCTAAAAACTATTTCTCTTAACTTTGAAATAATTATTCACACCAATAACTAATCGGAGTTTTTTTTTATGTCTAACAATTTAGGTTTAATTGGATATGATTTTGTTGAGTTTTACGTTGGCTCAGCAAAAATGTGGACTTATTGGCACTCTAAAGCAATGGGCTTGCAAGTAAAAGCTTACCTTGGACCTGAGACTGGGAACAGAGATAGAGTTTCATATTTTCTCGAAAAAAATAATGTTCGAATTGTGCTCACTTCTGCCGTTAAACCATCAACTTATGACGTTGCTTCATTTGTTGAAAAACACGGTGATGGTGTAAAGCGTTGGTCAGTACGAGTGAAAGATGTGAGTAAATCATTTGAAACATCTTTACAAAACGGTGGCATTCCGGTGCGATATCCCAAAAAGAGTGAAGATGAAAATGGATTTATAGAAGAAGCTGCTATAAAACTTTATGATGATGCGGAAATAGTTTTTATTAATCGTGATCATTATAAAGGATTATTTAAACCCGGATATGGAAAACCTGTACAAAATATTACAATCTCAAGCGAAGATACCGCATTGGAAACCGTTGATCATATTGTTGGTAACGTTAGAACTAATGAGATGAATCTTTGGGCAAATTATTTGAACAAGAGTTTGAACTTTGAAACATTCATTGAATTCGGTGAAGGCGATATATCAACAAAATATTCTGCATTACTTTCTAAAGTTGTTAGATCAAAAGAAGGGGCACCAATTAAAAATCCGATCAATGAACCATTTGAAGGAATAAAAAAATCACAAATAGAAGAATACATTGATGAGTATTTTGGTTCGGGTATTCAGCATGTTGCAATTACAACAAAAGATATTATCTCAACAATAAGAGCAATGCGTGCAAATGGTATTGAGTTTCTTAGCACCCCACCTGATACTTATTATAAAATGTTAAAAGAAAAAGGTTGGAACATAAAGGAAAATATTGATGAACTGCAGAAGCTTGGAATTCTTTGTGACTTAGAGGGTAAAGGATATTTGCTGCAATTGTTTACAAAACCGGTAGGTGACAGACCAACATTTTTTTATGAAATTATTCAGAGATGTGAAGGTGCTGAAGGATTCGGACAGGGAAATTTTCAAGCATTGTTTGAATCGATCGAAAGAGACCAGGCAGTAAGAGGTAATCTGGATAAAGAATGATAGAGTTTAAGTTCAAGATCAGGTTCAAGTTTAAGAATCAGGAAAAAACAATAGGAGTTTAAAAATGCCATTTTATGTTAAAGTCGGAAAAGTTCCAGCAAAACGTCATACTACTTTTTTTAAGGAAGATGGAAAATCTTTGTATCGGGAGGAGCTTTTTAGTACAAAAGGTTTTGCAGGAATCTATTCAAACAAGTATCATCTTTATATGCCTACAGAAGTTGAAAAGATTGATGAGGTGCATATAGATTCTTCTGAAAATGATTGGAAGGATGCTCCATTGGAATATTACCATTTTATTACCGATAAGAAAAAATCAACTGGTAATATTATCACAGCTCGAAATGAGTTCCTTAAAAACGAACATTGTGTCATGTCAACTGCACATTTATCAGAGGATACAGAATATTTTTATCGCAACAGCCAGATGCACGAAATGTTATTTGTACATCATGGTAAAGGTGTTTTATTATCCGAGTATGGGAAAATAGATTTTGCTGAGTGGGATTACTTAATCATTCCTAAGGGTACAACTTATCAAATTAAGTTTGAAGATTATGAAAACAATAAACTTTTTATCGTTGAGTCTGATGCTCCGTTTGATATTCCAAGACATTTTAGAAATGAGTATGGACAACTAACTGAAGATGCCCCTTATTATGAACGAGATTTTCGTGTTCCCGAATTTACTGAGCCAATTGATAAAATAGGTGATTTCAGATTACGATTAAAAGTTAGAAACAGAATGTTTGAATATAAGTTACCTCACCATCCATTTGATGTTGTTGGCTGGGATGGATTTCTTCATCCTTATGCTTTTAACATTAAAGAATATGCACCTAAGGTTGGCAAGATTCATTTACCGCCGCCGATACATTTAGCATTTGTAACACAGCATTTTGTTGTATGTAATTTCGTTCCTCGCTTGTATGATTTTCATCCTGATGCAATTCCTGCTCCGTATTATCACTCAAATGTTGATAGCGATGAAGTGCTTTATTATGTTCATGGAGATTTTATGAGCCGAGCGGGAGTACAGGAAGGATCAATTACTTTGCATCCAATGGGAATTCCGCACGGACCACAACCTGGAAAAACTGAAGCATCAATCGGGAAGAAAGAAACAGAAGAGTATGCAGTTATGATTGATACATTTACTCCACTCCACGTTACTCAAAATGTAAAAGCAACAATGGTTAAAGATTATAGTCAATCATGGTTGAAGAATAAATAATTTGATATAAGGAAAGTGAAATGAAATTAGTTTCATACAAAACAAAAAAAACAGATAGAGTTGGCGTCTTTTATGAAGAAAAGGTTTATGATCTTCAAAAATCTGCTGCATCGCTAAAGATAAAATTACCCTCAACAATGAAAGAATTTCTTGAAGGTGAAACAAAGTTTATGAACTTAGCGAGAAAAGTTTTTAATGCTATAAAAAAAGGCAAAATAAAATCGGGATTAAAATATAGCAGTCTTAATCTTTTAGCACCTGTTCCTTTTCCCACTTCACTACGTGATGGATATGCTTTTAGACAGCATGTATTTACAGCAAGAAGAAACAGGGGAGTTGAAATGATTCCGGAGTTTGATCAATTCCCAATATTTTATTTTGGAAATCATAATACCGTTTTTGGTGAAGGTACAATAAAAGTTGAAGATGATCATCTAGAAAAACTTGATTTTGAATTAGAGTGCGCAGTTGTTATTGGCAAGAAAGGTAAGAACATTCCGGTTAAAGATGCAGATTCATACATTGCTGGTTATTTAATTATGAATGATTGGTCTGCAAGATTATTACAGATGGATGAAATGAAATTAAATCTTGGTCCTGCAAAGGGAAAAGATTTTGCAACATCTATAGGTCCCTGGCTTGTTACAGTTGATGAATTAGAACCTTTCAAGATTGCAACGTCATCTGGAAATAAATATGATTTGAGGATGGTGGCTCGGCATAATGGAAAGCAAATTTCAGAAGGCAACTTAAAAGATATGAATTGGACTTTTGCGGAATTGATTGAGCGTGCTTCTTATGGAGTCACACTTTATCCGGGTGATGTGATTGGCAGCGGAACGGTTGGAACAGGGTGCTACCTGGAATTAAATGGTACGTGGGGAATGGAAGCAAAAGAGAAAGGTGAATCATTCACTCCAATTTGGATAAAAGATGGTGATGATTTTGAATTGGAAATAGATGCTCTTGGGGTATTGAAGAATAAAATTAATAAATCTAAAACTAGTCGATCTATTTTAGCTAAGAAGAAGAAAATTTAAAACAATAACACGCAGATGAAACAGATTAAGCGAATCTTAACAGATTAAAGCAATGAAAGAATATTTACCTCAAGAATTATCAGTTCCAGAAGTTCAAAGATTATTGCAGGGTGGTGTTGGACCAAGACCAATTGCATTAGTATCGACAATATCTAAAGTGGGAATTAATAATCTATCGCCCTTTTCTTTCTTTAATGTATTTGGAGCAAATCCTCCTGTTATAGCTTTTTCACCCTCAAGAAGAGGAAGAGATGGTTCTTTAAAAGATACCTACCTCAATTTGATGGAAATTAACGAGTGTGTTGTGCAAGCTGTAACATATTCAATGGTAGAACAAGTTAGTCTCGCATCAACTGAATACGAAAAGGGAGTAGATGAATTTATTAAAAGTGGTTTAACACCAATCGATTCTGATTTAGTTAAACCTAAACGAGTTAAGGAATCTCCATTTCAAATGGAATGTAAACTTTTAGATATGATGAGTTACGGAGATGGCGGAGCTGCTGCAAATATTGCAATCTGCGAGGTGATTAAATTTCACGTTTCAGAAGATATTTTTGAGAACGGATTGATCCATCCAAATAAAATAGATTTAGTTGCAAGAATGTCTGGTGATTTTTATTGCAGAGCGTTTGGAGAAAATATTTTTGAAGTTGAAAAACCAGTAAAGAAAATAGGTATTGGTTTTGATCAACTTCCTGTATTTATCAGGAGCTCAAATGTTTATTCAGCTAACAATCTTGGTAAATTTGCTAACATTGAAGCAATGCCTTCTGAGAATGCTGTAAATGAATTAATAGAAGAAGTTACGGCCAAAGACTTAAAAGATATTGAGCTATCTTTGGACGCATTTCAAGCTTATATAGAACAGAATAATTACATGTACATGCTCAAGAATATTTTAATGAATTCAGATATTTCAAATGAAAATCGTAAACAGCTTCTTGAAAAAACTGCAAAGTCTGCATTAGAATCAAATGATACTGAATTCGCCTGGAAAGCTGCTTTGTATGCTGGAAGATTTAAATAATAGATAGCAGGTAATATTTTGAAAGAACCGCTTTGGATTCCCTCGGCAGATCGAATCAATAATTCAAATTTAATGCAGTTTATTTCTTATGTTAAAACTAATTGCGATTTCAGAGGCAAAACTTATTCAGATTTGTATAACTGGTCCGTTAATAACATCGAAGACTTCTGGGAAGCCATATGGAAGTACTCAGGAATTACTCATTCACAATCCTACAGCCAAGTTTTAGTAAGAAAAGAAATTTATAACTCTCAGTGGTTTACCGGTTCCAAATTGAATTTTGCTCAAAACTTATTACGATTTAATGACGATCATACAGCAATAATAAGTTACAGAGAAAATTATCCTTCCATTAGCATAACATACAATCAACTTAATATACTTGTTGCCAAAACAGCTAAAGGATTAAAAGAACTTGGCGTAAAAAAAGGGGATAGAGTTGCTGCTTTTATTTCTAATATTCCAGAAACAGTGATTACAATGCTGGCTGTTACAAGTATCGGAGCAATTTGGAGCAGTACTTCTCCCGATTTCGGAATACAGGGGGTGATAGATCGCTTTGGGCAAATTAAACCTAAAATATTTTTTGCCATTAAAAGTTATTATTATAACGGCAAGCACATTGATTGCGTAAATAAGATCAGAAGTATAGTTAAAAATATATCGAGCATTGAAAAAGTTATTTTAGTAAATGAGTACAACGATTTTACTAAAAAAGACTCAGAGTCATCCAACATTCCTAATTCAATAAATTTTAACGAGTTAATTAACAATACTTCTGAACAGATTATCTATGAACAATCTGATTTTGATCATCCAGTTTATATAATGTACTCATCGGGTACAACAGGAATCCCAAAGTGTATTGTTCACGGAGCAGGAGGTACCTTACTGCAGCATTTCAAGGAACATGTACTTCATACTGATCTGAAGCGAGATGATACTGTTACTTATTTTACAACGTGCGGATGGATGATGTGGAATTGGCTTGTTGGTGTTCTGCAGATCGGAGCATCAATTTTACTTTATGACGGCAGTCCGATTTATCCCAATAAAAACGTTCTATGGAAACTTGCTGAACAGGAAAAAATATCTGTCTTTGGTACAAGTCCAAAGTATCTTTCGATGATTGCAAAATCCGGTTACACTCCAAAAGATGATTGTGATTTAGCATCATTAGAAACTATCCTATCAACCGGTTCGCCATTATCAGATGAAAATTTTAATTGGGTTTATTCTAAGGTTAAAAAAGATATTCTTCTTTCTTCCATCTCAGGAGGAACAGATATTATTTCTTGCTTCATGCTCGGATGTCCAATCATTCCCGTTTACCCGGGTGAAATTCAAAGCCGAGGATTGGGAATGAAAGTAGAAGCTTGGGACGATAATGGAACAGCACTCCAAAATAAAAAAGGTGAACTTGTTTGTACCGCTCCATTTCCTTCTCGTCCAGTTTATTTTTGGAATGATCCGGAAAATATAAAATATAAATCTGCATACTTTGAACATTTTCCAGGAGTATGGCGACATGGTGATTATATCAAAATAACAGAAGCTGGAGGTGTAATTGTTTATGGAAGATCCGACGCTACATTAAATCCAGGTGGAGTGAGAATAGGTACAGCAGAAATTTACAGGATAGTAGAATCAATTGATGAAGTTGCGGATAGTTTAGTCGTTGCACAAAATTGGAATAATGATGTAAGAATTATCCTTTTTGTTGTGTTAAAAAATGATATCAAATTAAATGATGACTTAATTGAAAATATAAAGACGAACATTAGAATCAGTGCAACTCCAAGACACGTCCCTGCATTAATCCATCAAATAAAAGAAGTACCTCATACAATAAGCGGCAAAAAAGTAGAACTTGCCGTAACAAGAATTCTAAACGGTGAGAAGGTTGATAATAAAGATGCACTTGCAAATCCTGAATCTTTAGATCAGTTTTATAGGATATTATAAGACCTGCACTTTTCAATCAAAACCTCTGAAACTAAATCAGATATTCCTTATTTTAACATTAACAAAAATTAAAAATTATATTTAGGAGAAATAAAAATGTACGAAAAAAGTGTTGAACTTTTAAACAAAGCAATTGCAGATGAATTATTTGCGGTTCATCAATATATGTATTTTCACTTTTTGTGCGATGATCAAGGATACGATTTATTAGCTGGATTATTTAAGCGAACATCAATTGACGAAATGATGCACGTAGAAAAATTAGCTGAAAGAATTTTATTTCTAAAAGGGGAAGTAGAAATGAAAGTTGGTGGGGAAGTAGAGAAAATTAAAGATGTTGCAAAGATGCTTGAAAAAGCTGCTAATATGGAACAGGAAAGTGCGCGAGACTATAATATCTGGGCAAATGAATCATCGGCAAATGCAGATGCAATGACTAAACAAATATTTGAAGGTTTAGTAGCAGACGAAGAAAGACATTTTGATCAGTACGATACTGAAGCTGATAACCTTAAAAAGTTTGGCGACAGATATCTCGCACTTCAATCAATTGAAAGAAGCAAAAATCTTTCTGCCGCAGGAAGACCTGTAGAATAAATATTTGTAATGATAGGTTTTTTAAAATTTAAAAAGTATTACTTGTCATTCCCGCGAAAGCGGGAATCTATTTTTTAAAGATGCTAGATTTCAGATTACTTGGTATAGACAAAATAGAAATGTACTTGAAAAGAGTAATAGTTTAATGAGAAAAGATGTTACAGGAATAATTTTAGTTGGTGGTAAAAGTTCAAGAATGCAAGTTAATAAAGCATTACTTAAACTTAATGGAAGAACAGTAATCGAAATTATTGCTGAG
>JBBQSH010000096.1:0-12533 GCA_038214015.1 Ignavibacteriales bacterium
TTGGTGCCGATTTAAAATTTAGTTTAGGCAGTAACTTAAATGTTGATGCAACAATCAATCCAGATTTTGGACAAGTTGAAGTAGATCCTGCGATAGTAAACCTTTCAGAGTTTGAAACTTTTTACGAGGAGAAGCGACCATTTTTTATTGAGGGATCAAACATTTTTTCTTTTGGTTATGGAGGAGCAAATAACAATTGGGGATTTAATTTTAGTGTTCCGGAAATAATTTACTCGCGCAGAATAGGCAGACCACCGCAGGGAAATATTACAACACCTGGTTATGTTGATTTTCCTCCTGAAACAAGGATACTCGGAGCGGCTAAACTTACAGGTAAAGTAGACGAAACCTGGACTATAGGTGCACTTAGTTCTGTTACACAAAGAACTTTTGCTACTATTCAATCAGAAAGCGGTGAAAGAATTCAGGAAGAGGTTGAGCCGCTTACACATTATGGAGTTTTTAGAACTCAAAAAGAATTTAACTCAGGTAAACAATCATTAGGAATGATTTTTACTTCCGTTAATAGAGATTTACAAACTGATAATTTAAATGGTTTATTAAGCAATCAGGCTTATACTTTTGGATTAGATGGTTGGTCATACTTAGATGATGATGAGACTTATGTGCTTACAGGTTCTGCTATCGGGTCGCACACATCCGGAACAAAAGAGTATATGATCAAACTTCAGAAACAGCCTTACAGATATATGCAAAGACCAGATAAAACATATATGACGCTTGATAGTAATCTTACTTCTATCGCGGGATATTTTTCCCGCATCATGCTTAACAAACAAAAAGGAAATTTTTATATAAATTCTGCACTGGGTATTATTTCACCAGGCTTTGAATATAATGATCTTGGTTCGCAATGGATGGCTGATAGAATTAATGCTCATCTTGTAACAGGATATAGATGGTTTGAACCCGATGGATTTTTTAGAAGAAAAAATATTTATATAGCCTACAGCAGAACTTCTGATTTTGAAGATAATATTTCAAGAGCGGGATTTTTTCTAAGTGCCGGTGCTCAATTCGAAAATTATTGGGGTATTAATTTTAATTCTAATTATAATTTTGAATCTATCTCAACTACACTTACGCGCGGCGGTCCCAAATTAGAGGTTCCTAAAGGTCTTTCTTTTAATTTTAGTGGATATTCTGATAGCAGAGAAAAGATAACTTTTTCGCCTTCCATAAGTTATTGGAAAAATGATATTGGAAGCAATGAAAAGTATTTTGGTTTTGAGCTAGAATGGAAACCTAATTCACAGATTAGTTTTTCAATCGGACCCGAATACTCAACAAATTTTACTTTATTTCAATGGGTTGGTTATTTTTCTGATCCGGTAGCTGTTAGCACATATAACACCCGTTATGTTTTTGCAGACTTAAATCAAGAGACCATTTCTGCAAACATTAGACTTAATTGGATTTTTACTCCAACCCTTAGTTTACAACTTTATTTGCAGCCATTGTTTTCAGTTGGAAGCTATGAAAAGTTTAAAGAAATAATTAATCCGCCAACTCTTAATGTGGCAACTTATGGAAGAGAAGGCACGACAATTAGTTATGATGATGAACAAATGGTTTACACAGTTGATCCTGATGCTGAAGGTCCGGCTGAACAGTTTAGTTTTAATAACCCTGATTTCAATTTTAAATCTTTAAGAGGAAATGTAGTTTTAAGATGGGAAGCTCTACCCGGTTCAGTATTCTATTTTGCATGGACAAACAGCAGAACTAACTTTGAAGATCCTGGTGAGTTTAGTTTTAAAAATGATTTTAGAAATCTTGTTGAAACAGAAGCTGATAATATCTTTTTGGTAAAATTTTCTTATTGGATTGATATCTGATAAGATCAAACAAGAACTATTATCTCTTAATAAATAATTAAGCATGGTTAATAAGATGATCACCTGTATTCTTATCAAACAAATAAACTTTTTCCGAATCGATATACAATTTTATTTTTCCACCAACTTTAGGATCATGTAATGGTTTAACCCTTGCAATGAACTGAGTCTTCTCTATTTCAAAATAGATAAAAGTTTCATTGCCCATAGGTTCAATAACATCTAAAGCACACTCTAGTTCAAGTGATTTGCCAGTAGTATTTTCAATAGAAATGTCTTCTGGTCTGATACCTGTTACAACTTCTTGCCCAATGTAATCTTTCAAATTACTCTTTTGTTCTGATGAGAGATTGAATTTTAATTCAGAGTTATTGCTTGTAAACTTTAATCCGTCTTTTTCTGATATCATTCCACTTAAGAAGTTCATTGAAGGGCTGCCTATAAATCCTGCCACAAACTGATTAACTGGTTTGTTATATAAGTTTAGAGGAGTATCAACCTGATTAATTATTCCATCTTTCATTATTACGATCCTGTCCCCCATCGTCATCGCTTCTGTCTGATCGTGAGTTACATAAATCATTGTTGCACCAAGCTGCTTGTGCAGTTTTGATATTTCAGTTCTCATTTGAACTCTTAATTTTGCATCAAGATTACTAAGTGGTTCATCAAACAGAAAAACTTTTGGTTTGCGAACAATAGCTCTGCCAACTGCAACTCGCTGTCTTTGTCCGCCGGATAGTGCTTTAGGTTTTCTGTCAAGATAGGTTTCCAAGCTTAGAATCTTAGCTGCTTCTTTTACACGAATATCAATTTCTTTCTTATCAACTTTTTTAAGCTTTAATCCAAATGCCATATTTTCATAAACTGTCATATGCGGATAAAGTGCGTAGTTCTGAAATACCATTGCAATGTCGCGATCTTTGGGCGGCAAATTGTTTACAAGTTTTCCATCGATAAATATTTCACCACTTGATATTTCTTCAAGTCCGGCAATCATTCTTAATGTAGTAGTTTTACCGCATCCCGATGGACCGACAAGAACTACAAACTCTTTATCTTCAACTTTAAAGTTTGCATCCGCAACAACCTTGTTTCCGCCATCATAAATTTTAGTTACATTTTTTAATAATACTTCTGCCATAATAATCCTTTATGGAATTTCTCTTTTCTGTTCGTATTGTTTATACCATTCATAAATTGGAATTGTAATTGGGAACGTAGCGATCTTACCGCCAAATCCGATAAACCTATAAGTAAAAGTATTTAGCTCAGAGGCTTCAGTATTTTTTAATAATTGTTCATTCAGATTTATTTTATACTTTCTAGCGAGCGAAACAGTTTTATCATTAATAAGATTATCCATTTTACTAAGCGCAATCTTTAAGCGAATAAGTTTTAGACTATCCTGATCTGTAACTGATTTTTGACTAATATTTTCATTTCGCTTGTCGATCAATTGAAATATAGAATAACCTTCGTTAACTTTAATTGGACCATATACCTGACCGATATTTAATCCAGCGGCAATTTTTCCTATTTCACCCGCTTCTTTTGGATTAAAAAATCCCCATTCTCCGTTACTTTTCTTTGTCCATTCTCTTTGGTTATAAATACTAACTAAGGATTCAAATTCTTTTCCTTCACTTAACTCATTTAGAATTTTTGCAGCGTCTTCAATATTATCAATCAGGATTTCCCGGATATTTATTTTTAAAGAACTTACCGTAACTTGATTATTACTGGTGAACTTATTTATTTCCTCATCAGATACTTTAATTGAATCAGCAAAGCTGTTCATTAACACTTCAGACAAATAATAATCTTTCCAGATCTGTAAATCGTTTTTCACAGAAGGTAAATTATTTAGGTCAAGTTTAAATCCTTCCCTAGAAATAATTTCATCTTCAATAAATTTTTTAACTACCCTGTTTAAATTTTTTTTTAATGCAATAGAATTAAAAGAATCGAAATACACTTTTTGATAAATAATATAAAATAGAAAGTCTTTTAAAGTAATCGGATCAGGGTCTAGTATAATAAACGCTGCATCTAAATCAATCTGCTTAAGTGATAATAATACTTTTTGAATATCTGTTTCTTGAAGCTGAATATCTAACAATGAATCATACTCAGATTTCCCAGTTCTATCCATCAAGATTTTTAAAAGATTGTCAGACATTAATTCAAACAACCGGCGATCTGCTGTAATACTTTTCCCACTAAGTAGTTTATCCAAGTATTCTCTTCCGACTTTTTGAGATTTTCTGTCTTTAAGTTTTTTAATTACTATATTCTTTGCATGCTCTTTTGATGGATCAATCGACAGATCCTGTTCATCGCTAAAAAGTTTGAAAATAAACCAATCATTTTTTGATTTTACCGGGGTAGATATTTCATTCAATCTTAGTGAATAAAGTACTTCTTCCATTGCTTCATCTTCAAACGAACCATATTTAACTTCAAATGGTTTTTGCGGCATTTTCATGCTTATCAACACAGAATCAAATGATGCACCTTTTCGAAATGCTTCAAATAATCGCCAGACTTTTTCGGAATCTGGAGTAGTAATAATTAATGTATTAAGAATTCTTGTAACTCGTAAAAGTCCTGTAGAGATTTCGCTTCCTGTAATAATAATTTTTGATTCAACTTCTTTTTTATAAAGTTCATCCTTAACAAAAAGTTTTTCTAATGACTTTAAAGAAAGTTTTACGGATTCAATAGTATCTATTTGTAGTTCATCAGCCTCAAGTGCCCACAATTTTTCCGCAACTAATGAATATAGAAATTCTTTTTTTACAGAATCGATATTTGAAGATGAATAGTTTAGATGAGGCAGAAAGTCAAATCGATTTTGGAACTCTGCAACAGTTATTTTATCCGAACCTATTTTGGCAAGTATTTCAGAATCATACTGTGCTATTGCGTTTGTAAAAATAATTAAGCTTATAGAAATTATATTTAAAACTAAATTCACTTTCATTTTACATTGTAAATTTTGCATTGTACATTATTCTTTAACGCTTCCCATCATAATTCCCTTGATGTAATATTTTTGAAGTGCAAGAAAAACTATAATTACTGGAATAATTGTTACTACTGATCCGGCCATCATTAACTCAGGATCTTTTGTATGTTCAAGCATAAGGTTTGCAAGCGCAACTGGCAGAGTGTACATTGAATCATCCGTTAAAGCAATCAGCGGCCAGAGAAAATCATTCCACGTACCAAGAAAAGAAAATATTGCAAGCGTAACAAGTATTGGAGTTGCAAGTGGAATAATAACTTTCCTGTAAATTTGAAAGTCGGTTGCTCCATCCATTCTTGCAGCTTCAATTAAACTATCAGGTATTGAAATACAATATTGTCTGATTAAAAAGATTCCAAAAATATTGGCTAAACCAGGAATGATAATCGCCATATATGTGTTAATAAATCCCATTGATTTTAGCATAAGAAATAATGGCAGCATCGTAACCTGGCTTGGAATTATCATCGAACTTAACAAAAGATTAAATAAAACTTTTTTTCCAGCAAACCTATACTTCGCAAAGGCGTATCCAGCCATTGAAGTAAAGGTTATATAAAGCAGTGTTACTATTGTTGAAAGCAGCAGGCTGTTAAAGAAATTTCTCCAAACACTCAGTCTTTCAAAAAGAATTTGATATTGTGTTAACGTAAATGGATCAGGTAAAAATATTGGAGGAAAAACACTTGCCTTTCCATCAAACATAAATGAGGCACCAAGCATCCAAATAAATGGGATGAGAGTAATAATTGATGTAACACTCAAAAAAGCATACAACAAATATTTTTTAATCATTCGGTACTCTTTTGAATTTTAAGTTGAATAATTGTTCCAAGTAAAATTATAAAGAAAAACACAAAAGCAATTGAAGCAGAATATCCCATATTCCACCATTTAAAACCTTCCTGATACATATACTGAACAATGCTTAAGGTACTATTTAATGGTCCGCCTTGTGTCATAATATAGGGTTCAGCAAAAAATTGGAAATAGCCAATCATTGTGATTAAAGAAATAAAAATGGTTGTGGGTGCCAACATTGGAATTGTAATTGATTTAAATTTCTGCCATCCGCTTGCACCTTCAATCGAGGCAGCCTCATATAAATCTTCAGGGATGTTTTGTAATCCTGCGATAAATATTATCATGTTGTATCCAAAACTTTTCCAGACGGACATTAATACAATTGCAGGCATAGCAGTAGCTGTATCTCCAAGCCAATCGATTGGAGCAATTCCAATTAAGCTCAAGATATAATTTACTATTCCAAATTTAGGATGGTAGATAAACCGCCATACAATAGCAACCGCAACTAATGTAGTTACAACGGGAATAAAATAACTTAATCTGAAAATAGCTTTATACTTTACTAGCTTAGAATTAAGAAGTAAGGCTGCACCAAGTGAAACAGCAATTGAAAGCGGACCCGCCATAATCACAAAGTAGAAAGTGTTTTGTAATGCTGTATAAAAGAGTGGATCATCAAATAATTTTAAATAATTATTAATGCCGATAAATCTTACCGTACTTAAATCGCCAAGAGCATAAATATCAAAGTCTGTAAAGCTCATTATAAATGCAGCAATAACAGGTAGAAAGAAAAAAATAAAAATAGCACTTAATGCTGGAGCCAGAAAAAAGTAAGCAGCATTTATCGAATTTTTATATTTCATCGTTTAATTTTTTAATTATTCTTTTTCTTCTCTTCGACGATCCATCTGCGCTTTTCTAAAATTCTATCGACATCTTTATCCAAACTCTTCAAGGCCTCATCAACACTCATAACATTTCTTGCTGCCAGTTCAGCATATTGCTGAACTTTTGCAAAAGCAATCTGTTCCCATTCAGGAATTTTGGGGGTTGCTCTAACATTAGTAAACTGTACATAAAACGCCTGCATATATGGATCATCTCTAAAAATTGGATTATCCCAAGCTTCTTTTACTGAAGGAAGATTATTTAGCATTTGATAAAATTCAATTTGAGTTTTCGCTTGTGATAAATATTCAAAAAATTTCCATACCTCTTTTTTGTATTTAGAATCTTTAAAGATCACTAAACTAGATCCGCCAGCCAATGAAACTCCGGGATATTCATTTGCATAACCCGGCATAGGAGCAGTCATCCACTTATCTGAAAGATTTCCTGTCATCTTTTTTTTAAATTCAGGAATATTCCACGGACCTGAGATATATATTGAAAAATATTCTTCGGCAAACGCCTGATAAACATTTGTTACTTGCGAAATTCCTATTGGTGCAAGATTGTGTTTATGAAAATCTATTGAATACTTAAAAGCTTCTTTAAATTCATTACTGCTAAAATCTCCTTGCGTATTTTCATTTTTTAGTAAAGATGATCCTGCTTCCATTCCAAACATTACAAATGGCGCCCACTCATTTGTTGGAAGATAGATTGCATACTTTTCTTCCTTTGGATGCATTGCTTTTATTTTTTTTGATAAGTCTAAAAGTTCTGCCCATGTTTTGGGTGGATTTTTGTAGCCAGCTTTTTCAAAAACATCTTTTCTGTAAAACATTATTCTTGTATCCATATACCATGGAATTCCAAAAACTTGATCATCAATTACATTCGTTTCCCAAATTCCGGCAAAATATTTTTCTTGATTAATTTGATCTGATGTTTGAACATATTCATCAAGAGGAACGATTGCATCTAAAGCTGCGAATTGCGGAATCCATGTATTGCCAAGCTGGCAAGCATCAGGGGTATTATCACTTGCAAAAGCTGTAACTAATTTTTCCTGAGCTGCAGTCCACGGTATCTGCTGAACTTTAACTTTAATTCCTGGATTCAATCTTTCAAATTCCGGTACAAGTTTAGTAACGTATTCAGCTTCGGCACCCATAGCCCAAAACTTTATTACTTTTTCAGATTCATTTTCTTTTGAGCATGAAATTGAAATCAATAAGCTTAACAACAGAACTATTTGAATTATTTTTGAGACTGACTTCACTATTTACTTCTGTAAAATCATTTTACCGTAAAGCGTATTTTGGGCTGTACTAATTTTGTAAAGATAAATTCCCGAACTAACATTCTTATTTTCATCATTTAATCCATTCCAAAGAATTTTGTTTTCACCGGCAAAATATTCTTTATTAGATAATTCTCTAACTTTTTCACCAAGATGGTTAAATATTTCAATCGCAACATTTTCGTTTGCATTAAGATTAAAAACGATAGTTGTTGTAGGATTAAATGGATTTGGATAATTGCCCAACAATTCAAAGTCATCAACAGTATTAACTTCATCACCAACACTTGTTATGGAATCAGGTACAAAGCCAATTGAATCAAGCATTGGTCGAATTTCCGGATTTGCCATAAACTTTTCCCACAACAAACCGCTTCTATAATTTTCAATCATAACAATTATAGGTCCCTGATCAATGGCAATGTAGCTGCTTGCAAACCAATTTTGGCTAGGATTAAAAGCATCTTTAAAACCGTACTCACCCCAAACATTACTGCCATAAGTTCTATAAAAATTCTTTAATGCTTCTATTGATTCTGTTGGTGTATATGGCATAGATGAAATAGCGGCGGTAGGAGTGATAGTTCCATTATCATTACTATAAGGAGCATGCGCACTATAACCATTGGGTTCATCGCTTGCTGTTAGTCCCCAATTGTTTTCACCATAGCCTGGATGACTATACGGATTTGCAATACAATAAGCCCTATTAATTAATGTATGATGTTTATTGTTCTCAAAGTAGTTACAGTATACATCTTTCTTGTCTCGTGGATCGAATCCAAGGAAAGAATAATGTGCAAAGAAAAGTGGACCACCATAGTTTGGACCCACCCACAGCCTATAACCATAGTATGAATTGCTATTTGTATAGTTTGAACTTGCCCAGCCATCATGAAATAAACTTGCAGGAACACTGTATGTTGGTGATGCAATACTAAGCATATAAGTTATCATTGTTTCCATCCAGCCAATCAATCTAAAATTTATTTGCCAGCCATAATTTGGCGACCAATGCCAATAAAGATAATTACTAAAACTTACTCTTCGGTACCAACTCCATTCCACACCCTCCCAAATTTCTGTGCAAAGATTTCTAATTTGTTCTTCATCAGTGTTTACCTCATTAAAATATTGGCGAACAGTTAAAATACCCTGAATCATAAAAGAAGTTTCAACCAAATCACCGCCATCATCATACTGCCCAAATGGAATTACAGTGCCGGTACTACCGTTTAACCAATGAGAGAAAGCACCATGGAATTTTGCAGCATTGTTTTTTAGAAAGTTTAAGATCTTTAACATTCTCTCAACACCTTGCTCTCGAGTTATATATCCTCGTTCAACTCCTACTAGCAAAGCCATCAATCCAAAACCGGAACCACCGCTTGTAACAGTTTCACCAGATCCGAGACGTTCTCTTGATAGTCCGGAAACGGGATGCCCGTAATCATAAAAGTA
The DNA here is from genome assembly GCA_038214015.1 of Ignavibacteriales bacterium. Taxonomy (GTDB): domain Bacteria; phylum Bacteroidota; class Ignavibacteria; order Ignavibacteriales; family Ignavibacteriaceae; genus IGN3. The sequence continues at coordinate 9,350 of JBBQSH010000096.1, forward strand.
TCTGAATGTTGATCTTTGAACCATATCTAAAAATTCTTCATCTGCCATCGTATGTGTAATTGCATCAACACTATCACTTAGTACAGATTCATTCCCACTTAAATCATACGCGCTCAGTTTAAAAGAGTAAGAGACACCCAAAGTGCCAACATTGAGAGAAAGATAACTTTTTTCTTTTGATACGGTTGTATAAAAATTATACTGAGTTCCATTCCATTTATAAATTTTATAACCTGCAAGATCAGTTTCGCTGTTATTATACCACTCGACATCAACATTTTTTTCATAGCCAAATGCCTGAACTCCTTGGGGCACAACTGGTGCAACAATATCCACCTGAGCTTCAATTCCAATTTGGAAATATGATATCATCACAAATAATATCCATACTAATTTCATTTTTGATTCCTCATCACTTCAGTTTTCATATTATTTTCTTGATTTATCTTTCTTAATAACCTTATAAGAAAATGGATTTAGCGTAACTGTTTTCGAATCAGCAGTAAATGTTTTTTTCTGATTATGATAGTTTAACAAAAATAAATACGACCCCTTTTTACCTTTTCGCCACACAAACTGTATATCCTGATCAGATACTTTTACTTGCCTTTTAATTTTATCTAGTGAGACTATTTTTTCAAACAAATGTAAATGTTCATCGCTGGTATACCCAAAAGCAAAACCAAGCGCTGTAATATTGCCTTTCCCAACTCTTTTTCTTATTCCGCAAACTTCATCTGATTCTGTTATCGCTACGACATCAGAGTTATTGTCTGCAAATATTTGTTTGTCTTTAAATATTGTAAATAAATCTTCAATACCAAACACGTTAATCTTATTTGGACTTTCAGATTTAAAAAATTCAATTTTTAATTCATCTCTTAATATCGTACAAGGATTAAGATACAAATTCAATGTTGGTATAACCGGATACATAATTAAATGCCCGCCAGCCTTAACAAAATGTGATAATAATTTTTGTGTGTTACTATCCATAAATTCGGTTGTAACTACCCACAGTTGTTTAAATTTTAATAATAATTCTATCGAAATATTTTCTAAATCTTTTATATCATAATTATAGTTTAATGTTTGAAGTCCGCGCAGCAATCCATTAAAAAATAAATCTTCTCTTACAAATCTTGGATCAAGTGAAAGCCCGAGTTTTGAAACATCGAGTCTTTTTTCTTTTAGCAATTGTGATGTTGTAAGTTCAGTGTAGAAATATGGTATGTAAAGTCCAACACAGATTTCAGATTTTGTTTTACTCAGTAATAGATTTTCATTTTCTTTTATTATAAAATCATTAACAGTATTTATCGAATCATATAAAGATGATTTTGCAGCTTTAGCCGTTATAGCTGTTTGATAATAAAACGTTTTTCCAAAAAATCCTTTGCCTGTGAAATTTATTCCCTGCGAAAACATATAGTAGTTAAAACTTTTCATTCCATGTGCAAGAGATGCAAAATAAAATGTTTCTAAATCATTCGAATCACTTTTTACATGATGTTCACGAGTTCCGCACTGGAATTCAGCAGCCCAAACAGGACCGTATGGCTGCATTGCTTCCAGAATTTTATTGCAAGCTAAATCAGAATGAGCATTTCTAAATGATACAAATTCAGGTATATGATCTAAACCAAAAACAATATCATCACGAGTTCTCATTATTTCTTCATAAGTGCTGATGAGCATTGGAAGTTCTGCCGCGTTACCGTAAATCCATCCTGGAATGTTATGAGATAGTTGGACCCGAACATCAAAGCTTCTGATCTTCTTTATCAGTAAATCAAGGTACAAAGCAAAATAGTGCCGGTAGAAAAGATGGAAATCATAATAAGCACAATAATCTTGTTTGTTTTCAATATTGCCAGCCGGTGCAGACACTTTATTAAATGAAGAATGCTCTGTTCCATAAGTATTGTTTAAAGTTTCAATGGTTTCATACTTATTAACAAGAAATTTTTTATATAATTTTATAACTGATTCATTGTAATCAATCTTTCCGGAAAGCCATTGAAATACCCCAACTTCATTACAGACTTGCATCATCGTAATTGGTCCGCCATTACTTTCCTGATACTCTGAAATAATCGGCATAATTTTATCGTACCAGAGAAAAGAATAATTCAGATATTCATCAGACATATACGACATTAAATCAGGTGAGATTATATTTCCATTTTCATCTAATGCGAAAGCGTTTTTACTGCATCGCTTTAATAGCCAGACGGGAAGTCCCTGGTTTTCATATTCTGCAAGAATGTACGGTCCTGGTTTTACGATCAAATCCAAACCAACTTTTTTACAGAGTTTGATATACTTTATTAAATTTCTTGCAGCATTTGTCTTTCCAGTAAAATCAAACTTTCCTTCTTCATATTCATGCCAATCCCAAGGGATGTATGTTGAAGTTGTATTAGCCCCTGATTGTTTTAGTAATGTTAAATGCTTCTCCCAAAGTTTTGGTTCAAGCCTGAAGTAGTGTATCTCTCCAGAGATTACAAAAACCGGTTTACCATTTTTTACAAAGTATCCGTTTGATGCGCTGAAACTCATTTTATTAATCCAGAGTCTGAAATTTAATTACTAATATTCCTGTAACTATCTACTTTAATTGAGATGATATTATTTTAAAATAATCATCACCCCTAGCTTTAACTTTTAATCATTTCGCATAATCAATTACAACCATTGCAGGAAATTCTTTTAAATCAATTTCATTTTTTGTGAATGATTTTATTTTCTTTCCATTGACAGTTACTGCAACAGGAAGTATTGAGTTATTAAAATTTTTAATCTTCATTCCATTTTTCGGAAGATCAACATCACCATAAATTGAGAAAGTATACGCGTCATTTTCTTTTTTAATTGAATAAGAAATTTCACCATAATAAGTTGGCAGGTTTTCAATTGACATTCCATTTGGTGAATCAATCCAATCCTGGTAAAGTGCTGATGCAAGAACTAATGATTCATCATACTCTCCGCCTGGGGCGGATTCATAAACAAACATAGAGCGAATTGCGTTTAAGAAATCAGACCCGACCCAGGTGTGAGGCATGTCTCCAATAAATCTTGGGATGCGTTCATCATTCCAAACTACTTCTGCCCAATGATTAAATCCTTGAGGTCTTTGATCGCTTAAAAAGAATTCTATCAATTCGTGTGCGCGTTCAGG
>JBBQSH010000097.1:0-12177 GCA_038214015.1 Ignavibacteriales bacterium
CGTTTGATTCTTATTTGCTGTAGATAAGTATCTCATCTATTACCGGCTTACGATCCAACACAACCGGAACAGGATCACACCTCAAGAGATCAACTTCTTACACACTTACATAATTGTATTTTTTTTGTATTCTCTTAACAACTTTTTTTAGCGAAAAATACTTACCTGGAATGATAAATTAAGCAATAAGAGAAAGGCTGTAAATCAGATTTTTGAGTAAAAAAATGGCAGTAATTAAAGGGAAAGTGTCCGCATTAGTGTCAGCACATAAAAACAAAACCTTTATAACTTGTTATGTTATAAAGGTTTATCTTTTTTCTTAGTAGCGGGGGCAGGACTTGAACCTACAACCTTCGGGTTATGAGCCCGACGAGCTACCAATTGCTCCACCCCGCGATGTAATTTTTTTTAATCCTGCTTTAAAATCTTAGCTAAAAACTCCCGCCCAACTCCTGTTTTTAACCACTGTTCTCTTTTTAAGGCTTCGGATTTTTCAGAAAACTTTTCTGAATAAACCAATTTCCATTCTGTACCCCTCTTTGTCCAAAAAGATAAAGTTTTATTGTTATGTTCGATTAACCTTTTTTCAAGGTCTTCCGTCATACCTTTATAGATAAAACCTTCTTTACTCTTAATCACATAAACAAAGGAAAACATAAATAAAGAAAAACATAAACATTATATAAAGAACAAATTAAACTTCTTTTTAGTAACACCGGCAGTTCGCCGCTCCGCCGCGGCGGAGGATTGAACCTACAACCTTCGGGTTATGAGCCCGATGAGCTACCAATTGCTCCACCCCGCGATGTAATATCTAATTTTTAAGCGATAAACGCTGTTTTCTATTCAAAATTTGGTGCGCAAATATAGTAAATCAGCCTTGCGTTTGCAAATTAACTGTTAACTAACCATCCGTGTTGTTAAAACTGGATGCAATTCCATCCAATGCCTGCGAACGTGCGTGAATTTCATTCAATTTCTGGATGAGACTAAGTATCACTTTTCTTTTGTCTTCTACCAAACCCGTCATGTAAGAACTGACTTCAGGCATGTTGCATTCATCCAGAACACTTTCATAAAATCTTACCATTGCTGTTTCTCTGCGCAAAGCTTCATTTAAAGTTGCACAGGTATTTTTGCAGGCGTGCTGACATTTTATTTCTAACTCAGCCATGGCTTCCTCAGGTTAATATGATTAAATATGCTGACACATTCGAGTCTAACTTAATTATCTGTTGATCATATCTCAAGGTGTCATTTCGAAGGAGTCCGCGCCTGAGAAATCTTTCACCCATATTAGAAACAGATTTCTCTCTTCGTTCGAAATGACAAATATGAAAATCCTTCAACATAATTGTCAGACAAGTTCAGCTAGTTTTACTAATTCTTTTCCGCGTGTTAATGCCTGTTCGTTCAAAGGAATTAAATTATGTCTGCGCGGAGGTAAAGCTTTTTTAAGTGCTTCAATTATTGTTTCTATTTTTAATATGGGACGTTTTTCTAAAAACGCACCAACCATAAACATATTAGCAATCTGTTTTGTATTCAGTTTATCTGCTTCTTCGTTACCGGCAATACAAACAATTTCAATATCTGTTCTTGTTGGCGGATGTACAGCAGTTGATTGTTCATAGATTAATAGTCCGCCCGGCTTAACTGTTTTTTCAAACTTATCTATTGATGGCTGATTAAGAAGTATAGCAGTATCAAATACTGAAATTATTGGTGAACTGATTCTTGAATCAGAAACAATAACTGTACAGTTTGCAGTTCCGCCTCTCATTTCAGGTCCGTAAGAAGGCATCCAGCTAACTTCTTTTCCTTCAATCATTCCGGCGTAAGCAATTAGTCTACCCATAGAAAGCACACCCTGCCCGCCGAATCCTGCAAAAATTATTTCGTGTTCTTTTGTCATTTTAAAATCCTTATAATAAAAATTCAGAATCAATTTTTTGGAACTTTCAAATCTCCAACAGGATACATTGGAAGCATTTGCTCTTCAATATATTTTATTGTTTCTACCGGAGTCATCTTCCATCCTGATGGACAGTTTGAAACAACTTCAACAAAGCAAGTTCCTTTTTTCTGTTTCTGATATTCAAATGCTTTTATTAATGCCTTCTTAAGTTTTCTAACTCCATTTGGATTATGAACAATCTGTCTTGTTACATAATAAGCACCCGGTAATAAGCACAGCATATCAGCAATCTTAAGTGGATTACCAACCTGCGCAGCTTCTCTTCCGTAAGGAGATGTTGATGTAACCTGTCCAATCAAACTAGTTGGAGCCATTTGTCCGCCAGTCATTCCATAAATTCCATTGTTGATGAAAAGCATTAAAATATTTTCGCCGCGGTTTACGGTATGTATTGTTTCTGCAGTACCAATTGCGGCAAGATCGCCATCACCCTGATATGAGAAAACATATTTATCAGGTAAAACTCTTTTAACACCGGTTGCAACTGCGCTTGCTCTTCCGTGTGCGGCTTCCTGCATATCAATATTCATATATTGATATGCAAAAACAGAACACCCAACAGGAGCAACCCCAATTGTTTCTTCTTGTATTCCAAGTTCCTGTACTACCTCCATCAAAACTTTATGAACAACGCTGTGTCCGCATCCCGGGCAGTAGTGAAAGGGAACATCAGTTAATGTGCTCGGCTTACAATAAACCTGATCGTAGCTTTCATCAACCTTAGTTCCTAAGTTTTCTTCATCTTCTAAATATAATTTTTCGTTCATTTATTTAACTCCTTTAATGTGTGATTGAGGTCAATATGCCATATGGGTCGCCTGGTACAAATTGATAAAGACCATAGACAACATCTTCTTCATCCTCACGCCATGCACCAGCCAATAATGTACCATTTGTCCAAGGAGGTCCAACTGGTCCATTATCTAAATGAGTGAGCAGTACTGGAATATCAAAATTGAGATAGTCCCGCAATAGATAATATGCCTCTTTTGTAAAATATTGATGAACATGTTGCTCATGTCCATAAATAAATGAAGAAATGAATAAACAAAGTATTAATATCTTTTTCAATTTTAACATTTCAAATTTTGATTAACCAACCAATTATTAAATCAACTCCTACAACAAGTAAAGGGTTTTCTCCGCTTCGGACTATTTCGCCAATTCTAAAATTTAAACTATTACTAAAGCCAACATTTGTTTTAAACATATAGCCTAAACCACCTTCAAAATATGCCCCATTGATTTTGCTTTGACTTATTCCGGTTTTCTTGTTCATAACTGCGCCAAGATCAAAAAAATATATTGTTCCTGAAGCAATATTTTCATGCATACGTATACCAGTAGAGATGACATCTATATCGAATGAATTTGGCAAAAACATACCTGTGTACTTAATAGTTACCTCAAACTTATCGTTAATGTAATAACCAGCCCCAGCTAAAATTTTAAATGGCGGTATCCCAAATCCGATTAATGGTTCAAAAGAATATCTGTTTTGAGTTAATGTGTCTTGCAAGTTAATTGTATTTAAAGTTTCTATTGAATTCCCAAAGGGATTTACACCAATGTTTGAATAATCACCGATTTTGTTATCCATTATAGGAATTGGATTATTACCTAACCACATTTTTAGAAGTTTATACCCCTCAATAACTAATCTTTGATGAACATGCTGCCTGTTGGCAAAAGATAAATTTTGTAATATTATAATACTTAAAAGAACAAATACAATTTTTTTCATAAAAACTCTCTTGTTTTAGGAATTAATATTAAAACCTATTTTTAGACTGGGCACGAATAAAGGTTGGGCGCCTTTTGCGAAACTAGTTATAAATCCAACTGACCAAATAAAATTTATAGCATTAATTTTACTTTCATTCCCAATGTTAAAGTCAATAGCGGCACCCTTAATTAAATTTGATTCAGTAAATTGAACAGAACTACTTGTATATGTAGTTAGTTCTAAATTAATATTATTAAAAAATTTCGATGATAAATATCTTGACAATTTTAAACCAAAACCTGCCCCATATCGGAATCTTTTTGCTATCCAGCAACCTCCGTATTTTATTCCTATTGCATAATCTTCATTTATCTGTAAACCCACCCCCAAACTGACTACTTCTGCCAAACCAAAAGATAGATATGCATATCCGTTTCTATGGTTCCTTTGAGATGATTCATCATCATTATTAATATAGGTATACTTTTCACTGTGTATCCCTAATAATAATTTTTCTCTTGAATTAAAATCAGATTCTGTCTGTGTTTTTTTTACTAGTAAATACGATTTTTGGGCGAACAAATTGCTATATAAACAAATTATTAATAATAGGATGGTTAAAAGAAATTTCATTTGAGACTCAAATATTATTTTATGATGGTATTATTAAAAACATATATAAATGAACTTTTGTTTTTCGTTCATTTATTTAACTCATTTATTCTGTCATGAAATGTTTCGTGACAGCCTTGTAATTTCTAAACATTAACTGCGTTATGTGATTCGTGGACTGATTCGATCTTATGAAGAATATCCTCCGGCGATAAGATCATTCCGCCCATTCTACCGATGAAGTGAACAGGAACTTTTCCTTCAACAGCAAGACGAACATCTTCAACCATTTGTCCTGCATTCATTTCAACAGTTAACATAAACTCAACCTGGTTTGCTAATTCTTTTAATCTTGCATAAGGATATGGATAAACAGTAATCGGTCTGAGCAATCCAACTTTAATTCCTTTTTCACGGGCAAGATCAACTGTCTTCTGGCAAATACGTGATGATAATCCAAATGCAACTAAAAGAATTTCTGCATCTTCGGTCTGGATTTCTTCATATCTAACTTCACTTTGTATTGCAGCATATTTTTCCTGCAAGCGAAGATTTACCTGTTCCATTTCTTCAGGCTGAATGAAAAGAGAAGTAATAACGTTGTGCTGTCTGTCTTTTTTCTTTCCTGTTGTTGCCCATGTAGGAGTGGTTTTTGGTAATGATCCTTCTTCAGGAAGTATTACTTTTTCCATCATCTGACCAAGAGCACCATCAGAAAGAATCATAACAGGATTACGATATTTTTCTGCTAATCTAAAACCATCAAAAACAAAATCCGCCATTTCCTGAACAGAAGACGGAGCCAAAACAATAAGGTGATAATCACCATGACCACCTCCCTTTGTGGCCTGAAAATAATCACCTTGCGAAGGCTGGATGGTTCCTAATCCCGGACCACCACGAACGACATTTGCAATTAAGCAAGGAAGCTGCGCTGCTGCAATGTATGATAGACCTTCCTGCATTAAACTTATTCCAGGTGATGAAGATGAAGTCATCACTCTAGCGCCGGCACCTGCGGCACCGTAAACCATATTTATTGAAGCAACTTCACTTTCCGCCTGAAGCACAACTGTTTTAAGTTCTTTTCTGATTGGTACCTCTCGAGTTAAATATTCAATCACTTCAGATTGAGGAGTGATAGGATAACCAAAGTAAGCATCTATATCTGCGCGAAGAGCGGCTTCGGCAAATGCTTCGTTGCCTTTCATTAAGCGGGCTTCTCCCGATTTTTTTTCTTTCTTTTCCATAAAAACCTTTTTGTAATTAATTAAACTTAAGCCTGAACTTTTTTTACAGGCTTGGGTTCGCGATAAACCGTTATAGCTGCTTCTGGACAAACAAGTGCACAATTAACACAGCCTGTACACTTATCATTAATTAGTTCAACAAAACGATATCCTTTATCGTTAAAACTTGCGGATAATGCGAGACCATCCTGTGGACAAGCGATAATGCAAAGTTCGCAGCCTTTACAAATTTTGCCATCTATTATTACTGTTCCTTTTATCATTTCTGTCTCTTTCGGATATGAGAATGCTTTTAATTATTATCAAAATCTCAATCTTAGTGCCACTGGCTATTATCACTTAAATCGATTTAAAGCTGTTTTTTAAGGCTGGATTATCAGATTTAGGAAGACTAAAAGAAGGGCTATTCCTATTTGTGAGAAGGTATTGACAGTTAGCAATTATTGAAGGATTTGGAGTTTTGGCAATCATTGACCTGGTCGTCACGGACCATTCCGTAATAACAATTTTTTGAGTACCATTTAAGGAACTGTGAGACAGTTACTTCCTCATAAAGTAATATAGATTCTCGCCTTCGCGGGAATGACAATTAAAGGTCAAACTTCTCCACGCCAGTTATGATTATGAATTTTAAATTTTTCTATAATCAAATTACTAAGCTCCATATCAAGCGGACCTTGCTCAATAATTTTTATGTTGGATTTTAAGTGCTCAACATTTGTTGTTCCAACAATTGCTGTGTCAACTCCATTTGCAAAAACAGCAAAACGTAAAAAAGTATCCAGCCAGTTTTTCTGTTCAGGTAAGTTCATAGTTTTCCAGCGATGCCAGTATTCTTCGCAATAATTTCCAACCGGTCTTTCGGTAAATCTCCACGGTGCATTTGCAATGGGGCGTTTTGCAATTACTCCCATTGCCTTTTCTTTTGCATGTTTGATAGAACCATCAAGATCAATCTGGTCGCAGATGTTTATAGATGTTTGTACGCTTCCAAAAGCATTTGAATCAACTGCAAACTTTAATTCTTCATTCTCACCTGAGTAAGCTGCAACTTTTACTTTTCCTTGCTCAATAGTTTTATGTAAAGCTTCAATTACTTCTCCGCGTTTTAAAGTTTCCAAATCACAGGAATGTAAATGAACAATATCAATGTAATCTGTTTTCATCTGTCTCAAAGCGTTATCAACTCCGGCAAGAATTATATCATAACTCCAGTTTTCATATCCATTAATATCATATCCAACTTTTGTAGAAAGAATAAATTCACTTCTTCTGTGAGAAATATATTTTCCAATTCGTTCTTCACTTGTGTAATATCCGCGAGCAGTATCGATAAGATTTATTCCAAGATCTAAAACTGTATTAAGAATCTTTTCAGAATCTTTTTCTGAAACCGCATAATCACCAATTTCTCCTGCACCAAAACCAAGTGCGGAGATTTTTAATTCTGTATTTCCAAATTTTCTGTAAATCATTTAAATGTTTTTTGTTAGTAGCTCAGACTTTAGTCTGAGATTGTGCTTTTAATATTTATAAAAATCGCAGACTGAAGTCTGCGTTACGTTGTTTCCGGAGTTGATTGATCTAATTCATCAATAATTTTTTCTGCCTGAAGAACTTCAGAGCAAGGAACCATTAATTTTATTTCATTAATGATATGCCCGTTTGGATCGCCGCTTGCACGGAAGAGAGTATAATCTCCACCACCCAGAGAAATAGGTGACGCTTTGCGCTGAAATATAAAGGGATGAAGATTATTTTCTTCCAAAACAGATTTGTAAAGATTTACCTGCTGTTCATCAGATGAACCAAACACACGAGCCATACCTTCATAAATTTCATAATCAGAATGTTCGTTGCATAAAAAGATACTGTTAACACGCAGTCCGCATCTTTTACAATATGCCTGATGGCAAATTGCACATACGCCTTTAGCATCATCATCGGAATGATTAAAGCAACTTACATCATCAATAAAAATTGTTCCGCATTTGGTGCAGAATTCAGTATCATTAGATATTTCTGTTCCGCAGAAATCACATAAAAGTTTTTCGGGCATCGTTCCTCCTGGTTGCTGGATGCTTGATTCTGGATACTAGATGCTGGATAGAAAGTCTGAATTTATATTTACCAGCATCAAGAATCTAGGATCAAGAATCTCTAAAAATTTTCTATAAAAATATTTATGAAAAGGAAATTTTACTCAGCTGATTGTCCCCCTCTATTCTCTCTGATCATTCTTGAGTAAAGAGAAAGTTTCGGATCAAATAAAAACTTTAACCAGAGTTTTGTCCAGGATTTATGAGAAACAAGATTATCGTAAAACTCCGGTGCTGCTGCTTTTACTTTAGGAAGATTACTCCACGGAATTGATGGAAAATCATGATGCTCGTTATGATATCCAACATTAAGTGCAACAGTATTTAATGGTCCGTAATAACTGTAAGTTTCCTGCGGTGGAGCGATAAGAAAATGTTCCTGTATCCATCTTGCACCAAGCGGATGAAAACCGATTGAGAAGAAAAAGGAGAAGACAAGATAAAGGAATGAAGTCCAGCCAAAGAAAATTATTACTAATGCATCAACTCCAAAAACAACAATCCAATTAATGATTGTCCACATATTCATAAACGGAATTTCTTTTAATCGCGGAGTTCTGATTGCCTGAAATACAGGGAACAATATTTCCCAAAGTGCTTTGCCAAAAAATGAATTACCAATTACTTTTGCTTCCCACTTGCTTGCTAGATCTGCATCAAGATAATAATCTCCTTGAAATGAATGATGCTTTAAATGATAACTTCTGAACGAAACAGAACTTGGAAGAACATTTGGAATATCAGCTAAAATTCCCGAGATATAATTCATTGGTCTGTTCTTAAAGATAAGATTATGTGCTGCTTCGTGTATTAAAACATAGCAAGCGTGATTTGCAAACGCACCCACCAGAAAAGCAACAACAAGTGCTAACCACCAGGGTTGTGATGAAAGGAAGTAAGCAATTGTTAATTGCAGTCCAACAGCAAAAAGTATAATTAAAAAGCTCACCGGATTTCTACCAATATGTTCTCGCACTTCAGGATGCGCCTTTAGAATTGCGCGTGTTCTTTCTTTGTGCGGCTCGGCTTTGTTTGTAAACTGAAAATCATTTTTTGCAGAAGTCATTTTAAGTTGCCTTATATTATTTGACACTTCGACCAAGCTAAATTACGATAAAAATTTGAAAGTATTTATTAGAATAAAAAAGTCATTTCGACCGGAGGGAGAAATCTGAATGCTATAATGTAGCAGATTTCTCAGTCGAGGACTCCTTCGAAATGACTAATTTTAAGTATATTGCTTCTCCCGACTAATCGTCGGGATCGTAATGACAATACTTTTTTATAAGTGCCTTGTAAACGCTCTTAAATGATTTTCTGAACCACGTTTTAGATTTTCGTAAATAGATTTTATATCCGGATTATCAGTTTGTTCAATTCTTTCGATCAGATCTTTTATATCTAGTTCTTCAATTTCTTTTCCAACAAGCATTGCATCTTTAAATGATGCTTGTCCTTTTGTAACAAGTTCATCATAAAGTTTTTTAAAGTTAACATTTGTGAAAGCACCAATTAGATTATCCGTTACAGGATCAGGAATTTCATATTTATCCAGCAATGCTTTTACTGCATCCATATGTCTTTGCTCGCTTTCAGGAATATTAACAAACATTTTTTGCTTGTATGTTTTTCCAAGAGTTAAGTAAACATCACGAGCAAGCTTTTCTTCCAATCTCATATAAATCAATCCATCTTTTTCTAAAGATGAAAGATCATACTTAACTGAATCAATAACTTGCACACAATTCCCTTTTCCGCCTTTACAATTTTTATTTGAATTGTTTTTTTTTCCACAGTTTTGAGCGTTTAAAGTTAAATAAGTAAATAAGATTAGAAAAAAAGTCAGTAAGTTTCTCATATTCGATTTCTCTCCAAATAGTTTTCGTAACTCAGACTTTAGTCTGAGAAATTAAAATTTTGTTAAACAATTAAGCACAGACTGAAGTCTGTGCTACGTATATAACTTAAAACGCTGTTACAAAACCAACGCCAAATTTTCCATATTCTTGTGTAAAGTTGTGTGAATACTCGGCAACTAAACGAATATTCCTTCTAAGTACATAACCCAGATGACCAGAAAATGTTTTGTAATTCAATTCAGAAAAATCAGATTCAATCCAATTAAATAATCCAACAGCATACCATTTGCTGTCATCTCCGTTTGGACGATAAATCATTTCTGCAAAAGCACCGCGGGTTTTAATATCTTTGGGAGGATTAGTATAATATATCCCGCCATCAGTAAAGAAATATGGGTTACCATCTTGCCTCTCAACATACTGAATATTTAATTCTATTGGGTCAAAACTAATTGTAGCATCTCCACCTAACATCCACAACTCATTTGTTTCATTAAAATCTCCTTCAGGACTTTTTTGTTCTTCATTTCCATAATAACCCATCGCGCCAATTCTAAAATGCTCACCTGCATCCTGAGAAATCCTTCCCATAACATTTTTGTATTTATCATTGTCAAAATTGCCATCTAAAAATCCTTCACCAATTCCGCTGCCATTTACAATTTGTAATGCAAGATCGGTCCCGCTTTCAAATCCATAAGTAAGCATTAATCCTCTATCATAAGTCAGATCAACGTGCGAAGCGCCCGGCCTAACTTTGTAGATATAATAATCATCCCTTGTTAATCTTAATTCTCTTTTAAACAATGGATCGCACACCTGAAACTGTCCAATTGTTAAATCAAGTTCACTTTTAAATACATCATTAAACATTAGCCAGGCATCTTCAATCTTTCCAGCTTCACCATTTTCTAGAATGTAATAGACATAGTATGAAACATCTTTTGTAATAGCTCCACCGGTTAAAAGTTTAAATAATATTGGAGTTGTAAAATCAGATTTTTCGGTATTGCTTTGATTATATGTAACATATCCTTCCAATCTTAACGCAAGTGGAAGATCACGAATAAGCGAGAGTTCAGGATCACCTGTTTCTACATAATACCTTGGTGCATCCTGCTCTTTAAGTTGAAATCCGTTTCCGGCAAACTCATTTCCATAAGGTTTAAGAGACGGAAATGGTGAATGACATGTTTTGCAAGTCATATTATATTTTCTTGCAAAAGCAGGTATTGCAAAAATATCTGATGTAATGATTGATGTAATTATGAAAGTTAAAACTGTAAGCGTAAATATGTTTTTCATTTTAATCCTCTATTTTTTGTATCGTCATTCCGCACTTGATGCGGAATCTTTTTTATCTAAACAGATGCCGGATCGAGTCCGGCATGACAAGCTAAATTTATGGTAATACTGTTACATAAGTTGAGTGTTCATTTACTTTAATGATTTCTTCTTCCTCATCAGGAACATTAAGAAAATCTGCAACCGGTTTAACTAATTTTTGATAGTTGAGTACTGCTGTCACTTTTAATTCACCTGGCGCAACATTATCAGGAAGATTGAAAGTAAAATATTCCAGCTTCGTTTCGCGCGGTCCAAGTCTGTAATCAACACCAAGTGATTTTGTATTCCATTGTTGAATTGTCATTCGTCCTTGCGGATCGAAATACGCCATTCTAAAAATTCTATCACCAATTGGAATTCCATCACGTTGTACGCCTTTAAAGCTTGGATCGTTCTTTGCAATACCCATATCCTGATATGCGAGTACATCTGCTCCAATTGTATAATCTTCTCCTTCAAATCCTTTTTTGTTAACAGGTAAATGATAAACATTTCCTTTTGCATCAACTGCTTCAACGTGCATCCAGACAATTCTATCTTCTACAGAACCGGTTGGAAATTTATGTCCGGTTTTTTGATTAAATAACGCAACCGTAAATTTTATTACTTCGCCAGGTTCTGCTTCACGAATATCTGGATGAATTCTTAACTCAATTGTTCCTTTAACTTTTCCCGGATCATGAGCACCATGAAATAAATGCTGCCAAGCATCCGGGTATTTATTTCCCATCGCTGCGGTGTATCCTTCTGCTTGAGTCATATGGCAGTTCTGGCATTGAACTCCTTCTTTAAAATATGGTCCCTCTTTCCATTCAAGATGAGTTGATTTAACCCAAACACCAAATGGTGACATTTCATTATGACACGTTCCGCAAAAATCAGCAGACTTAAGAAAATCAGATTTTATTATTTTATGTTCAGGTGAGTTTCCAGTACCTCGCGGGCCATATTTAGTTTTACCATCTGTTGGATTAGAGACGAAATTGAAATTGTGTGGGATCTCTCCTTCAAATCCAGACACGGTATGACAAACGTCGCAGGATACTGATTCATTTGCTCGTGAATTCATTTCTGGTTTTGGTGGAGGAACATCTCCCACTAAAAAAGAAATTGGTGCGTGGCAGCCGTTGCAACCGGCTTTAACTTCTGCAACAAGCGGGTCTTTTTCTGCATGCGGAATTGCAAGTTCAAAATATTCTATCTCATCCCAATGATGCGTGTAAGCCTGCGACATCATTGCCTGCTTCCACTGCTGATAAAAATCGACATGGCAGGATGAACCGCAGAATTGAGGAGTTTTATATTC
>JBBQSH010000098.1:0-12105 GCA_038214015.1 Ignavibacteriales bacterium
GATTGATGATGAGAGAGCATTAAATGCAAAACAACGTGCCGAAGAAAGATTACTTGAAAAGAAAAGTGATTTAAATATTACCAGAGCACAAGCAGCCTTAGCAAGGGCTATAAATAGAATTAGTGTAAAAGAAAAATATAAGCAAAATTGAAAGACAAAAGTTTTCTTATAAAAAAAAGCGGGTTTATTACTCGCTTTTTTATTTTTAAAAACTGACGATGTAATTTAAAAACAAAAAATTGTTAGCCTTATTCACTTCCTTTTTTTAATTTGAAGTGTAATTTTTGAATACATTCTGCATTGTTAAACATACATTGTTAATTGTAAGAAATTACACTCCCAAAATACTCCCTATTCTTTCCCGGGGGTGCTGAGTTGATGAATTCCTAATTCACTTAGATAAATCAAAAACTCAAAAGGAATTGTTTGCTAAATCCAGAACAACAAGCTCGATTAAATATAGACCGACAGCTTAACCAGGCTGGGTGGCTTGTTCAGGATATTAAGGATTTTAACCCTTCTGCCGGATTAGGAATTGCTGTTCGTGAGTATCCAACTGAATCAGGTTCTGCTGATTATATTCTTTTTATCGAGCGTAAACCTGTTGGAGTTATTGAAGCAAAAAAAGAAGGACACACCCTAAGCCAGGTTCACGATCAAACCACTCGTTATTCCACAGACAATCTAAAGTTTATCCGTAAGGATGAAGTTCTTCCTTTTCAATATGAATCTACCGGAACAGAAACACTATTTACTGATGCACGCGATCCTTCACCACGACAAAGAGAAATATTTAATTTCCATAAACCCGAAACTCTTTATGAATGGTTAAAGCAGGAGGAAACACTACGTGCAAGATTAAAAAAGTTTCCAACACTTAACTCAAGCGGATTGCGGGTTTGCCAGGTTAATGCAATTATAAATCTTGAAGAATCATTCAGCCTGAATAAACCTCGCGCACTAGTGCAAATGGCAACTGGAGCAGGGAAGAGTTACTGTGCAGTAACTTCTGTTTATCGTCTTCTAAAATTTGCAAAAGCTAAACGTATCTTATTTTTAGTTGATACAAGAAATCTTGGCAAACAGATAGAACAGGAATTCCAGGCTTACAAACCAACTGATGACAAGAGACTATTCACAGAGCTTTATACTGTCCAAAGACTTCGTTCAAACTTTATTGATCCATCCGCACAGGTTTGTATAAGTACAATACAAAGAATGTATTCAATCCTTAAAGGTAAAGAGTTAGATGAATCTCTTGAAGATGATTCACCTTATGAATCCAAAACAATTAGTAAACCTGTTGATGTTGCTTACACTCCGAACTTTCCTATCGAAACTTTTGATTTTATAATTATTGATGAGTGCCACCGTTCAATCTACAATCTATGGAAGCAGGTGCTTGATTACTTTGATTGTTTTATGATTGGACTTACCGCAACACCTGATAAACGTACTTTTGCTTTCTTCCACGAAAACATTGTTAGTGAATACACACTTAAACAATCCATTACTGATAAAGTAAATGTTGGTTATGATGTTTACACAATTGAAACGGAAGTAACTCAGCAAGGCGCAAAGATAAAAGCAAAGCAGTATGTTGATCTTAGAAATAAAACCACCCGTAAAAAAGAATGGAAGCAGCTTGATGATGAAGTTGAATATGCGCCAAGCCAGCTTGATAGAGATATTGTAAATCCCAGCCAGATAAGAAATATTATTCGTGAATGTAAACGTATAATGAAAGATGAATTTTATCCTGAGCGTGACAAAGACTATTCCCGAGGGGACGGCGAGCCGGAAGTTCCTAAAACTTTAATCTTTGCAAAGACAGACAGTCACGCAGAAGATATTGTTCACATTGTGCGAGAAGAGTTTGGCGAAGACAATCAATTCTGTAAAAAGATTACTTACAAAGCGGTGGACGAAGATCCCGAATCTATCCTTCAGCAGTTTCGTACAAGTTACAATCCACGTATTGCTGTTACGGTTGATATGATTGCAACAGGCACGGATGTAAAACCGATTGAAGTGCTGATATTTATGCGTGATGTTCGTTCACGAAATTATTTTCAGCAGATGATTGGAAGGGGAACAAGATCGTTTAGCAGAGATGAGCTGATTAAGGTTACACCGAGTGCAAAGCTTAACAAGGAAAGATTTTACATTATTGATGCAGTGGGTGTTTTCAAATCCATTAAGGTTGATTATCCTGTTGTTGATAAAAAACCAACTGTGCCGTTAAAGGATTTAATGAAGATGGTTATTCTTCAGCCGGATGAAGATACAATGTCTTCACTTGCAGCACGACTTACAAAAATTGATAAGCAGATTACCGAGACAGACAGAGAAAAGTTTAAGGAACTTACAGAAGGCACAAGCATTACAGAAGTTGCTCTCAATCTTGCCAATGTTTACGATCCTGATGCAATAGATAGCAGAGCAAGACAAATTTATAAATTGCCAGACGATACTGAACCAACTGAAAACCAAATTCATACAACCATACAATCATACATTCCCGCTGCAATACGTCCTTTCGATAATCCCAAACTACGAGAATTTATAGAAACCGTCCGCCAGAAAATTTACCAGATAATTGATGAAACAAATCCCGATAGAATTATTCGAAGTGAGTTTGATACGACTGCAAAAGAAAATGCCGACGAGATAATTAACAACTTCCGGAAGTTTATTGATGATAATAAAGATGAGATAACTGCTCTTCAAATATTTTATAGTCTTAAATCACTTCGTCATTCCAAACCGACCGAAGGTCATCCTGAACTTGTTTCAGGATCTGAGAAGCTGAAACGAGTTCAGCTTGACAAGCACGATCTAACCTACAATATGATAAAAGAACTCCGCGATGTGTTACTTTCTCCGCCGTACTATTTATCCATTGAGCAAATCTGGAATGCATACGAACGGACAGAACCGAAGCGTGTAAAACATAAAACTACAATTGGAATGTTAACAGATATTATCTCACTCATAAGATTTGAACTTAAGCTTGATGAAACGCTTGAACCATACAGCGAAATTATAAACCGAAGATTTAAGGAATGGGTGTTTAAGCGCAATGCCGGACCAGTGCAGTTTACAGATGAACAAATGGAATGGCTTAGAATGATTAAAGACCATATTGTGTCTTCTGTAAGAATTGAAGTTGAAGACTTTGACCGCACTCCGTTTGATGGTGAAGGTGGATTAGGAAAGTTTTATAAACTGTTTGGTTCTGAGTATGAAAAATTACTGGATGAGATAAATAAGGAATTAGCAGCATAATGTCTGAACCAGGATTACAATGATTAAAGGATTTTCAGGATTAGGATCAGAATGATTTTGAGATTTCATTGATTTGAAATTTAGATTCCGAATGATTTCCGAATAAAGTGATTTTATTTAATTATAGTTAAATAATGAATAAAAAAATTAAAATAATATTTCCAAATCGGTTCGGAATAAAAAATCCTGTTAATCTTAAAATCCGATAAATCGTGGTTCAGACAATGAAGTATGAAGATATAACTAAACGTATTATTGGCTGTGCTATGAAAGTTCACTCCTTTTTAGGGAATGGTTTTCAGGAAGTAATTTATCAGCGTGCATTGGAAATTGAAATGACTCTTGAAGGATTACAGTTTGAACGTGAAAAAGAAATGCCTGTAATGTATAAAGGTTATAACATCGGTACTCGCAGGGTTGATTTTTTTGTTGAAGAAAAAATTATGGTTGAGTTGAAAGCATTGATACAATTAGAAGATGTTCATCTTGCTCAGGGTAAAAATTATCTTGAAGCTTATAATATGGAAGTTGGTTTGTTGATAAACTTTGGTGCAAAAAGTCTGGAGTTTAAAAGATTATTTAATCGTCCTAACAACGATTCGCAGGAATAAAGGATTTGAGGATTAATTGTCTGAACCAGGATTAACAAGATTATAGGATTTGATAGATTGAACAATTATGACAACCAGTAAAACAATAAATCCTGCAAATCACGGAATCCAACAAATCCCGGTTCAGACAGTTGTTGATGAAGGTGGACTTGGAAAGTTTTACAAGTTGTTTGGCGGAGAGACTGAAAAAATAATTGAGGAAGTAAATACAGAATTGGCAGCTTAATTCCAAGGAGTAATTAAATGGCAAAATTATCAGTTGTAAAAGAGCCTTCTTCTGAATGGGGAGGAAAATGGACAGAGAAAAAACTGGAGGCTTTTTCAAAGTATGTTTGGTCATACCTTACAATTATGAAACGAAATCCTTATTGGAAAACAATATACTTTGATGGATTTGCTGGGAGTGGATCGAGAAAAAAAGAGAAGAGTGAGTTATTCACTCAATTAAAGCTTACTGAAGAGGATGAAAGAGTTTATAAAAGTTCGGCTGAAAGAGTTTTATCTATTAAGGATGACTTAAGCTTCGACTATTATTATTTCATTGATACTAAGAAGGCGTCCGTTCACAAGTTAGAGGCTAAACTAAAATCTCTTGAAATCTCAAAGGATAAATCTTTGGCATTTAGGACTGGTGATGCAAATAAATGGTTAACAGAACTTTCTAAAACTTTAAAAACAAAAAAATATTCAGCATTAGTTTTTCTTGATCCGTTTGGCATGCAGATAGATTGGGATTCAATTGAAAATTTAAAAGGAACCAGATCGGATATTTGGATACTGATTCCCACAGGCGTAATTGTTAATAGATTATTAGATAGGAAAGGCGAGCTTAAGTTCCTCAAGAAACTTCAGTCATTTTTTGGATTGAATGAAGAGCAAATCAGAAAAGAATTTTATGAAACCAAAGTAGAGGAAACTTTATTTGGCGAGGCAGAAATAACAAAAAAAGTAATACAACCGATTGAAAAAATTTCTTATCTGTATTTGAAAAGACTTAATACAATTTGGGATTATACAATTAGTAAACCATTACGGCTTGATAATAATCACGGATTCCCTATTTTTCATTTCGCGTTTGCTTCCAACAACAAAAATGCAGTCAAAATTGCGAATCAAATAATTAAAGGTGTTTAGATTGGCACAATCAAAAATTGAATGGACAGAATTAACCTGGAATCCCACTACCGGCTGCAACAAAGTTTCGCAAGGTTGTAAGTTTTGTTATGCTGAAGTAATGGCAAGACGACTTAAGGCTATGAACCAAGAGAAGTATAAAAATGGATTCAAGCTCACTTTGCACGAGGATACATTAAAAATTCCTTACTCTTGGAGAACACCTAAAATTGTTTTTGTTAACTCTATGAGTGATTTATTTCATAAAGATATCCCATTAGAGTTTATTCAAAGAGTATTCAAAGTTATGAATGATAATCCTCAACACGTCTTTCAAGTTCTTACAAAACGAGCTGATATTCTTTTTGAATATAACAATAAACTAAATTGGACTCATAATATCTGGATGGGTGTTTCTGTAGAGAATGAAAAAGAATTATGGCGAGTTGACTTGCTTCGGAAAACGAAGGCGAAAACAAAATTTCTTTCACTTGAACCATTACTTGGTCCATTAACAAAATTAAAATTAAATAAAATTGATTGGGTAATTGTTGGCGGTGAAAGCGGAAGAAGACCAAGGCCTATGAAAGAAGAATGGGTTTTCGAAATTTTTGAAAAGTGCGAGAAAGCTGATGTTAAGTTTTTCTTTAAACAATGGGGAGGAACAAATAAAAAGAAAACAGGTAGACTACTAAATGGTAGAACTTATGATGAAATGCCAGAAGTTGAGGTTACTTTTTAATGTTTTCTGAAACTCTTCCCCCCAACTGGTCTTGGGTTAAACTTAGTGATGTTGGCGATGTTGTTGCAGGAGGAACCCCCTCTACAATAGTAAATGAATATTTTGATGGTGAAATTGCTTGGATTACTCCAGCAGATCTTACGGGTTATTCAAATAAATATATTTCAAAAGGTAGAAGAAATATTTCCTTAATTGGATTAAAAAATTCTTCAGCCCGAATAGTGCCTAAGGGAAGCATATTATTTTCCTCAAGAGCACCCATCGGTTATGTTGCTATTGCATCTAACGAAATATGCACTAATCAAGGGTTTAAAAATTTAATCCCAAATAAGAAAGTTGATAGTGAGTTCGTTTATTATTATTTAAAATCGGCAAAACAGTTAGCTGAAAAAAATGCTTCAGGCACTACTTTCAAAGAAATTTCCTCAACAAATTTTAAACAACTTCCAATCCCACTCCCACCACTACCTGAACAGAAAAAAATTGTTGAAAAGATAGAAGAACTCTTTAGCGGACTGGACAGCGGAGTTGCTTCTCTTAAAAAAGCAAAAGCACAAATTCGTTTGTATCGGCAATCGGTGCTGGCAAGTGCGTTTTCAGGCTGTCTACACCCCCGACAAGGTCGGGGCAGGCACGATTCATCGGATTATACGATTAGCAGGATTAAAGGAAAAAAATCAAGTAAATCCGTTAATCCTGCAAATCCCGGTTCAGACAATTTACCTCCCGGTTGGAAATGGGTGAAGTTAGGAGAGGTTATCACTTTTTTAGGAAGTGGTATTACTCCTAGAGGTGGTAGAAATGTTTATAAAACCGAAGGTATAAAGTTTATCAGAAGTCAGAATGTTTATCCAAATCAATTAGTACTTGAGGAAATTGCTTATATAACAGAAGATATTGATGAAAAAATGAAAAGGAGCAGAGTTAAGCCTTTAGATGTTCTGCTAAATATTACTGGTGCTTCAATTGGCCGAGTTGCAAACATTCCGGAAAGTTTCGGACCAGCTAACGTCAATCAACACGTATGTATCATTAGAACAAATCAAAATGATGTAGGATCAAAATATTTATCACTTTATTTGAATTCCAATTTTGCTCAACAGCACATTAACCGCATACAAATTGGTGCTACCCGGCAAGCATTAAATTATTCTCAGATAAAAATGTTTCCATTTCCATTATGTCCGCTTATTCAACAAACCCAAATTGTAGAAGAAATAGAAAAGCGGTTTTCAGAAGCAGACAATCTTGAAAAAGCGATAGATGATAGTTTAACCAAAGCAGAAACCTTAAGACAATCAATACTAAAACAAGCGTTTGAAGGGAAGTTGGTTTAATTCTCCAAACGGAGTTGGTATGGAGTTGATACGGTTTTGGTATGTAATTAAACAAGTTTAACGATATTTTATTGAATAATGATTAATCAAAATTATGTCAGTCCAGTTTGTAAATAATTTATTAAAACAAAGAGAGAAGATTAGTCTCGAGTTTAAAGAAGCCAGGGATTCAATCCCTCGAAATCTTTTTGAAACTGTATGCGCTTTTCTTAATCGAGAGGGCGGCTCGATTTTACTTGGAGTTAATAATCAGGGAGAGGTCATTGGTGTTAATCCTGTTACTATTGAACAGATGAGTACAGATATATCTTCTCTTTCTAATAATTCTACTAAGTTAAATCCGCCTTTTATTTTGTTCCCATCAGTTTTAGAGATTCAAAATAAAAAAATAATTCACATCCAGGTACCTTCAAGTTCTCAGGTTCACAAGTGTGATAATACTGTTTTTGATAGAAGTTCTGATGGGGATTTTAGGGTTACAAGTCCACAAGGTATTGCAGAAATTTACAACAGAAAACGAGTCCATTTTACAGAAGGTACGATATACTCACATATCACTAGTTATGATTTGAAAGAAGGATTGCTGGAAAAAGTTAGGAATCTTATCCGATCAAACAAACCCAATCATCCCTGGCTGGGATTATCTGATGATGAATTCTTTAGGACTTCAGGATTATATAAGATGGATTATCAAAATGGTTCTGAGGGCTTTACACTTGCTGCTGTTTTATTACTGGGAAAAGATACAGTAATAAAAAATATTCTTCCTCATTATAAAATTGACGCATTAGTAAAAATTAAAGATGTTGATAGATATGATGATCGTCTGATATTAGAATCTAATCTAATTGAAGCATACAATGACTTAATGGAATTTGTAGCAAAACATCTTCCTGATAAGTTTTATTTAGAAGGTGATACCAGAATTAGTTTAAGAGAAAGAATTTTCAGAGAAGTAATTGCAAATCTTATTGTTCATCGTGAATATACCAATGCTCATTCAGCATCTTTAACGATTTTTAAGGATCGAGTTGAGGTACTTAATGCTAATAATCCTAATGGAAGTGGACCAATTTCAATTAGCAATTTTTTGCCTTTCCCAAAAAATCCCATTATATCCAAGTTTTTTGTCCAGATTGGAATGGTTGAAGAATTAGGATCCGGGATTATTAATGTAAACAAGTATTTAAAGCATTACTCACCTAGCTCTCATGCAGAATTTATCGAGGGCTCTGTCTTTCAAACTATTATTCCAGTCAAGACTGCCATCTCAGCTTCTGATAATGTTACTATTACAGATACAGTAACTGTCGAAATTGATGATTCTTTAAATGAAGCTATAAGTGGAGCTTTAAATGGAGCTGTAAATGGAGCTTTAAAGGGTGATGATGTCATGGTAAGATTGAGGAAAGTAATCAGAATGATATATGAGGAGGATGGCGCGTCAATTCCGGATATAATAAAAAGAATGCAGATCAGTAGAACTACAGCCCAACGAGATATTAGAACTTTAAAGGATATGAAAATAGTTGAATTTAAAGGAGCGAAAAAAATCGGTAAATACTTACTCACTGATAAAATTTTAAAGAAAATAGGTGGAAAAAAGTGACAACAGCATCAATAGTTCAAAGAGTTTGGAATTACTGCAACACATTAAGGGATGATGGAGTAAACTACGGCGCCGGATTATTAAAGCCTTACTAACTCTGCCAACAGAGTTGGTACAGAGGGGATACGGTTCAGGTAGGGAATTAAACTAGTTTAAGTATAAAATCTTATAATTAAAGGAAGTGCATTAAATTTAATTAAGAATTAATATAATTAAAGAAAATGCGTTATATTTAATTATGAATTTCTATAATTAAAGAGAAAGTGTTAAAATCTATGAAAATTGAAGCTTTTAAAAGTGGCAGGTATTTGCAACAATACCAATACAAGAGTTTCTCTCCAACAAGGATAAACGACTTCTGGATCTGGGAAGATGGAAAAATCAACACATTGCTGGCAGAAGCAAACAGGAAGCTTGGTGCTTTAGATGCTTTTTCCCTGTACGTGCCGGATACTGATATTTATATTGAAATGCATGTAGCAAAAGAAGCAATGAAATCAAGTAAAATAGAAGGAACACAGACTGAAATTGAAGAAGCATTAAAAAAAGAATCTGAAATAGCTCCTGAAAGAAAAAATGACTGGCAGGAAGTCCACAATTATATTGAAGCCATGAATACTTCAATAAGCAAATTGAAAACTCTGCCACTCTCTACAAGATTATTAAAAGAAGCACATAAAATTTTAATGAGTGGTGTAAGAGGTAAGCAAAGAAATCCCGGTGAATTCAGAACAAGCCAAAACTGGATTGGCGGAGCTACACTTAAAGATGCAACATATATCCCGCCCGTTCACACAGAAGTAAATGAGCTTATGAGTGATCTTGAAAACTTTTTACATAATGATCAGATAGATGTTCCGGTTCTTATAAGAGCAGGTATTGCTCACTATCAATTTGAAACCATACATCCGTTTCTAGACGGCAATGGAAGAATTGGAAGATTATTAATTACACTTTATCTGGTTAGTTCAGGTTTACTTACAAAACCATCGCTTTATTTATCTGACTATATTGAAAAGCATCGCCAGCTTTATTATGATAATCTTAATCACGTCAGATTAAAAAATGACATGCTTCAGTGGATTAAGTTTTTTCTTGTTGGAATAATTGAAACAAGTGATAAGGGAATTGATACATTCAAAACTATTCTAAAGCTTAAAGAACAGATTGAGGATAAGAAATTAATTAAGCTAGGTAAGAAGCTACCAACAGCAAAATCTTTACTGAAATATCTTTTCAGAAAACCAGTTGTAACTGCTCAGGATGTTCAGGATGAATTAAAAGTATCCCTTCCAACTGTAAACTCTTTGCTCTCGGATTTTGAAAGGTTAGGAATCCTGGATGAAAAAACCGGCTGGAAGAGAAATCGTGAATTTGAATTCACTGAATATTTAAATCTTTTTAGAGATAAATAATGACAACAGCATCAATAGTTCAAAGAGTTTGGAATTACTGCAACACTTTAAGAGATGACGGCGTAAGCTATGGCGATTATGTAGAACAGCTTACATATTTACTCTTTCTTAAAATGGCGGATGAATATTCCAAGCCACCATACAACAGAGATATTCAGATTCCTAAAAAACTTAATTGGGAAAGTCTGCAAAACAAAAGCGGTGCAGAGCTTGAATTACATTACATAAAAATTCTTAATGAACTCGGCAAAGAAAAAGGAATGATTGGGGAAATTTTCTTTAAGGCACAGAATAAAATTCAGGATCCTGCAAAACTTTATAAACTTATTCAACTGATAGATGATGAAAACTGGGTTGTACTTGGTGCAGATGTTAAGGGCGATATTTATGAAGGTCTGCTTGAGAAAAATGCTGAAGATACGAAATCAGGTGCTGGACAATATTTTACTCCGCGTGTTCTTATCAAAGCAATGGTAGAATGTATAAAACCAGAACCAAAGAAAACGATTGCGGATCCTGCTTGCGGTACGGGCGGATTCTTTCTTGCTGCTTATGATTTTATTTCAGATGAAAAGAAATTCAAGCTAGATAAATCAGAAAAAGAATTTCTAAAATTCAAAACTTTTCTCGGCTGGGAAATTGTTCCAAACACCGCCAGACTTTGTTTAATGAATTTGTATCTGCACAACATCGGTGACTTAAACAGTGAACCGCCAATCGAAAGAGCAGACAGCTTACTTGTTTCACCTGCAACAAAATTTGATTTCGTTCTAACAAATCCTCCTTTTGGTAAAAAGAGCAGTATGACAATTACAAACGAGGATGGAACACAAGGCAAAGACACACTTACTTATGAACGACAGGATTTCTGGACTACAACATCAAACAAGCAGTTAAATTTTATTCAGCACGTCCGATCAATGTTAAAAGCAGATGGCAAAGCTGCTGTTGTTGTGCCTGATAATGTTTTGTTCGAGGGCGGAGCGGGTGAGACTGTTAGAAAGCGATTGCTTGAATCAACTGATGTTCATACGATTCTAAGATTACCAACTGGAATATTTTATGCTCAGGGAGTTAAAGCAAATGTAATTTTCTTTGATAATAAGCCTGCTGCAAAAACTTCCTGGACAAAAGAAGTATGGATTTATGATCTCAGGACAAATATACACTTCACACTTAAAACCCAGCAGATGAAATATGATAATCTGAAAGACTTTGTTGAATGTTACAATCCACAAAATAGATTCAAGCGAAAAGAAACAGAACGATTTAAGAAATTTACTTACGATGAAATAATAGCAAGAGATAAAACTAATCTTGATATCTTCTGGTTAAAAGATGATAGTCTTGGTGATATGGATATCCTTCCTGATCCTGATGTACTAGCATTGGAGATAATTGAAAATGTAGAAGCCGGACTTGCAAGCTTTAAAGAAATTGTAGAAGGGTTGAATGGGAAAAATTAGCAAAACGTTGAAAATCAACTAAAATCAAAGTATTCAAAATTCATTTTGATGATCGTGTAATAAGCAAAATAATTCGAAAGATAATTTCTATTAAACTAATTCAGATAACCATCATTCATAATAATTTTCTTCACGGATTCTGCGCTGTTTACTTTATCTTTTATTGACAAGAAATAATTAAGAAGATAAGACAATCTTTCGTTTTCATTTTTCAGTATTAGCAATTCCTGCTGTTGTTCATATCCTAAGCCGGATTTTTCAGCAATCTTGTAAGATTTAAGTCTGGCAGATTTCAGCTTATTCCAGAATGCATCTTCTAACTTATAATTAGCAAGTTCAACAATTTCTTCAAACTCAGTTTGCAGTTCATCGTTAAGACGAGCATCAACAATTACATTTTCGTCATCGTACTTTTCAACTTCTGCTGTATAATATCCATCCAGATGAAGAGATGTTGAATTTATAAGAAATCTTTCTATCCCTTGTACAACAATATCAAATTCGCCATTCAGATAAGTCTTAAG
>JBBQSH010000099.1:0-12001 GCA_038214015.1 Ignavibacteriales bacterium
TCATTTATAATCCAATAATTATTTAGTTTATCTTAGAAAGGCCAACTCAATAATTTTTCTAATTAATTTAGCCTTGACTTTATATTGCAAATTCTCAATTTTCTCCATCAAGATTATATCCTTTGCTAACAGGAGTTACAATTTATGTTCAAAAAAACGGCTTTTCTCTTTACAACTCTTTTAATTATTAGTTCATCATTGCAGGCACAAACAGTAATTGCAAAATATGCCGGAGAGTTTATGGCTCTTGGTGTTGGCGGCCGCGCTCTTGGAATGGGCGGAGCGTTTGTTGCTGTTGCCAATGATGTTACATCGGGTTACTACAATCCAGCAGGACTTGCAAATCTAAATTATCCACAACTTGCACTTATGCACTCCGAGCAATTTGGCAACTTGGTTAATTATGATTATGGTGCAGTCGCTATTCCTTTTCAAAATGATATGAGTTTTGGATTAAGTATTATGAGATTAGGTGTTGACGGTATTCCTGATACACGTAATGCTCTTATAGATGCTAATGGTGATGGAATTATTGACATTAACGATGACAGACTTGATTACAGCAGGATAACAGAATTCAGTAATCAGGATTGGGCGTTTTATTTAACCTTTGCCAAAAGACAAACCGAAGATTTTTACTGGGGAATTAATGCAAAGATAATTAGAAGAGATTTAGCAGAGTTTGGTGCAACAGGTATTGGTTTTGATGTGGGCGCTTACTACACACCTGTTGAAAACCTTTTTGTTGGTGCAAACCTGCAAGATGCAACAACCACTTTGGTTGCATGGAGCACAGGTAGAAATGAACTGGTATCCCCCACCTTAAAAGTTGGTGCGGCTTATAAAGTTGTAGAATTTCTTGGCGGATATATTATGCCCGCTTTAGATTTTGATATAAGATTTGAGAACAGACAATATGCATCAAACTTTAATGTTGGTCCTGTTAGTTTTGATATGCATGCCGGCGTAGAATACACCTTTAAAGAACTAATTTATGTACGCGGCGGTTATAACGATGTAAAGCAATTTACAATAGGTGCGGGTGTTAAATTACCTAAACTTAATATAGATTATTCATTTGCAA
Source organism: Ignavibacteriales bacterium (assembly GCA_038214015.1). Taxonomy (GTDB): domain Bacteria; phylum Bacteroidota; class Ignavibacteria; order Ignavibacteriales; family Ignavibacteriaceae; genus IGN3. The sequence continues at coordinate 1,085 of JBBQSH010000099.1, forward strand.
GATTTAGTGAATCAGAAGTTGAGCGGCTTGATGACTCACACAGAATTTCTATTATGTTAACTTTGGAAGAGCCAAGATTCTTAAGAAGCGGTATTTAATTTTTTTGTAAAACGAAACAGATCAAAAAAAATCCTTATTCATTATGAATAAGGATTTTTTATTTTAAATAGCTTGTATCTAATAACTGCCACCAGGAGCGATGCGAAGTGATCAATATTTTAGGAGTAAACAACAGATTGCTTCGCTCGAATTCACCGCGGCGAATCGTTCGCAATGACTTATTAAGTGTATTCTATTTTAACAACTCTTTTATTTTGTTTACATAAGTATCTTTTGGAACTAGTCCAACGTGCTTATCAACAATGTTACCTTTTTTATCAACTACAAATGCGGTTGGAATTCCTTCAATACCACCGTAATCATTTACAACCTTTTCATTACCGTACACAATAGGGTAATTGATTGCGTAACTTTTAACAAAACCTGGAACATCTTTTAATGTTTTCTCACCATCCAGGGAAATACCAATTATAACAACATCCTTTTTAAATTCATCCTGAATAGAAATAAGATCAGGAATTCCTTTTCGGCAAGGCGGACACCAGGTTGCCCAAAAATCTATAATCACAACTTTGCCTTTGTAGTCAGAAAGTTTAACCGTCTTTCCATCAAAAGATTTAAGCGCAAAATCAGGGGCTTTATTTTCATCAAGTTTTATAATTGCAGTCTCAGCATTATTAGATTTTGTATTACTTGCATTTTTATCAAAACAAAATGAGTTTACATTAGCAGTTATTAGTAATATTAAAAACATTTTTATCATAATTATCATTTTCCTTTCTGTTTAGGGTTTAATTAGTTGAGTTACTTTGCAATGGGATGTAATTTTGGGGATACGGACCTTCTTCTGGCTCTGTTCTGGTATTGTTAACAATAAAAAATATAAGAAGAACAATAATTGTAAATACTGTCCAAATTGTGCTTTTTAATTTGGGATCCATCCTGGGTTTTTTTTCGATAACCTGCTTACCGATCTTTCTATCACGATTTATATTGTTGTTTTTTTTCGCCATAATTTTATCCGTATGATGCCTTAATTATTTTTTGGTTTCATTAACTTAAAAATGAATGATTAAAATTAAAAGGAAATATAAGGTAGAAATTATTCCTAAACTTAATTTCTAATGTATTGTTTGATTTGATTCCGCTTCACCAACTGAAAAAATGTGACTGTTAAAAGATTTAAGTTCAACAAATAATCCTTTTTTTGAAATTTCATTTACTGAACGCTTATATGTTACATTATTCAACAAATCCATTAAAACAATATCATCAGTAGCTGATTGAATATTAAATTTTAATCTGCATCGTGAGGTTGAACTATTATAATTAACAACAACAATGCGAAGTTCGCTGCCTAATCGCCACTCCCATGCCAATAAATTTTCGTAACTCGAATCGGAATCAGCAACAGTATGAGCCTCAAGTAATTTCCAACTACCATTTCTAAAAATATTTGATTTAGTAATTCTAAACAGATTACGATAAAAGTCTTTTATCTTTTCGTCTTGTTTTTCTTCAGGCTCTCTGCCAAGTTGTACAGGCAGCTTTATTCTTTTCCCATCACATTGTCCATCAAAGTAAAATGCAATACCGGGTATTGTGCCTGTAATAACTGCAGCTGCAATTGATTTTTCTCTGCCAAGTTTTAAAATTGCCCGGTCTTCATCGTGATTTTCTAAAAATCTAACCGATTTATCCTGATAAGTTTTTTCTGCGTTAAGATGATCTTTAATACTTCGTATATTACCATCAACAAGTCTATCTGTTAAACGTTTATCGTAAGTAAAATCAAAGCCAAGATTTTGCAATTGCCATTCAAGATCCCAATAAGTTTCTGCAATAAAAATAAAATCATTTCTTTTAATTTTTACCTGCGTAATCGCCTCTTCCCAAAATTCTTTTTCGGGTTTTTCAAATCCATACTTTTTAATCACACCTATCCAGGTATTATAAAAAATATTATTTAGCGGAAGCATTGCCATATCGCATCTAACACCATCACAAATTTCTGTAAGCTCAATCAAAACAGAAGTAAGATAATTGCGCGCTTCTCTGCTGTAAAAATTTATTTGTGCAGTATCTTTCCATGGCGGAAACAGTGGATCGCGCCCGTGCGCCAGATATTCTTTATTGTTAGCTGGTGATTGATAAAAAGTGTATGGATCATTTTTAAAAATAAATTCATCAGCAGGCAAAAATATTTCTTTGTTTGTCCAAATTAATGAGGATTTAACACTGAAGTGATTACAAACAAAATCGAGTATAAGACTTATTCCCGCATCATTTAATTTTTTCTTAAATGATAAAAGATCTTCTTTAGTTCCAAGCAGCGGATTTAATTTATATCTATCTATTGAATAAGGAGAACCAATTACATCATCTTTATTCCAATCTTTCAATGCACTGTTATAAGAAGAAATAAGTTCGGGCTCAAAACAATATTCACTAATAACTTCTTTGTTATTGTCCCAAACTCCCATTAACCAGATCATATCAAACCCAAGTTCTTTCCACTTGTTTATTTGTTCATCCGGTATTGATGAGAGAGTACATTCCTTACCAAATCGCTTTATCCAAATGCGCGCATTTAGTTCAAGCAATCTTGGGTTAGCACTACTTATCTTTTTCATTGTTTTGAGATCTGTTTATAACAAAATATTATTCTTAATTCAAAGATAAAAATAATAATGATTGCATTTCATCCTTGACCAAGTGATAATTTTTTAAAAATTCTTCAGGTAATAATTACAGAGTTGTAAAGAATTTTTAACCAATTCTACTGTGATAAACAACTTTATTAAAATTTTTATTTTATATGATTAAATAATTGTCTGGTAATTCTATATTTTTAATCTTAAAATTACGGTGGTATAATTAAATAGCTTAATATTTGATTGAAAAACAAGTTTTTTATCTACTGAAAAAATATTCATTATAAAGCATAATTTCCGAAAATTTAAACAAGATGAGGAGCAATGGTATGATAATTGCCTTAAACAAGTTCCATTTGGTTAATTGAATAATAATCATGAACATTTTCTATAAAAGTTTTATTAAGAAATATTGAGGAGTCTGATGTCAAACACAACAATTAAATCAAAAGAAAATACAACCAGAAATCTTTTGAATCCGGATATAGCAAATAATGAACTTGAACTTGAGCTTGAAGAATATACGCGCTCTGCAGTAAGAAAAATTCGATTTACAGTAATACTAAAACCTGCCATTATTTCTTTCATTGCGTTGTTCATATCTTTTTTTCTTGATCTTTCAAGTGTACCTATTTTAGGCAACATAACAATAGATCTGGCAAAAGCTCTTTTTCCGACATGGCAGCCTGTGGAAGAAGCATTTGTACCTTATAGCTTCTGGTGGTTACCTGTAGTTACTTATGCCCTCTTTATGTTTTTTGCATATCTGGCATACAGCAAATTGAAACTTGAAATTATCAGAACACCAGCTAGTGCCACTATAGACAGAGTAATTGGCTCATATAACAGCGTTATTGATAGCATTGCAACTGCATTACCCTTAATTGGTGCTGCAATATTACTTATAAGTATAAAACTTGGTGAAGAAATTTTTCTTGGATTATCTGTACCGTTTGAAGTTAAAGCTTTGATTGTACTTGCAATTGGAAAATTATTTGAACCTGTCCTCGATCAACTTGGGATGGAATTTCAAGCAGTAGTTAATCATGTTTCTGATATAAGAGATAAATATTTCTCGAGAATACAAGTGGAAAATTCGAAGAACATACTTAAACAATTAAATCAAGGCAGCTCAGGTGTTGGCGGAACTGAGTTATCACTAGCAGATGTTGAAAGATTTAAAATGCTTGTTGAGCAATCTGCAAAACTTAGTGAGATTATGAAGGTAAACTTTACATCGATAAGCGCACTTGCAGAAAAAGTTAATCAGATTGAAGGAGTAAGTTCACAAAAAATTATTGAACTTAGTGGATTAGCTAACGCATTAAATCAGGCCTCACAATCTTTAGGTGATGAAAAAACATTGACCGGTCTTAAACACTTAGAAGCAATTGTATTAAAGAAATAAAAAAGATTTTAAAATGATAAATAAAAACAGAGATAGTAAATTTGTTATTTACCAGGTACTGTACATTTTCGTTATTACAGTGCTTGCGCTTAAAGGAGCTGATCTTGATTTGCGAAGAGTGGCGTTAGAAGAAGATACTGTTCAAAAAGAAGTTAGAGATTCTTTAATGGCAGTATTAGATTCTCTTTATGCACTTGGTATCGACTTTTCGATTAAGATTGACCCTAATGTAGTAGTTGAAAATGAGCAAATGAGAGAACAATTAGCCGCTCTTAACAAAAGATTAGAAACGCTTAAAGATTATGTTCCGCCTCCGCTTCCAGAAGAAAAGAAAGAAGAAATATTAGAAGAACAAACTAAATTACCTTCGCCTATTTCTAATAAACAAACGTATATACAGTATACCTGGAATATTGCAAGAAACACAGGATCGGTTCCTGCAAATATTTATGATCCAAAAAATATGAATAACCCTATTGCTATTGTACCTGCCGGACAAGAAAAGAGATTTGATCTTACAGATCAAACTGAAGTTATAATAAAATTTGGATCACAAGAAGAAAGAATAAAAGTTTTACCTAATAAGCCACCGGAAATTAAAATTGAGCGCGTTACAACTAAGATGAATTCGGCCGATATTTATGTAAAAGATTTACAGCGCATTACAGCTTTTAAAGTTTCAATTGTTGATCAAAGACCGGATCAATTAAAGGTAACTTACGCCGGACCGATTTCTGTATCAGGCCCGACAAAAGACAGTAATGGAAATTTGATTTATAACGTATCATTAAAAATCGCATCAACTGAAAATGCTTTTGATAGTTGGCTGGATAAGAACGGCAATTTACGTGAAGCGGATGGAAGATATAAAGTTAACTTTTTCTTTACTGCTGTTGATGAAAGATCGAAGGACAGAGTTCAGGTCGGTGACTCGTTCTTCTTTACAGAGTTTTCTAATTAATTATTCAGGCATATAAAAAATGAAAGCATCTAATTTAATTGTTGTACTGTTGACTCTTGCGTTGGTTCTCGGATTCAATTCTATCTACGCTCAGGAAGAAGAAGAACAAATCAGATATTATCAAATGGAACCATTGGATGATAGTTTGTTCATTAATATTCAGGAAGTACTTTTTATAGATCCACCTGATCCAAAAGCAGAGATAGTAGTCGATTTGAGAGATGCTAATAACCAGACTATTTCAATTAAAAGTGTTCTGTATCCTTTTCTTGCTGTTCCACCAGAACTAAGAGCAAGAATTATTACTTACCCATTTAAATTAAATCTTGAGGAGGATATTAATTATGGAAGTGTCTTTACCAGGGTGTTCCAAAAAATAAGAGTGAGTAAAGTAGCACAGCCCCCAACAAAAATGCAGATATCACCTACTCTTGGTTATATAAATCCATTCTTCCAACTTCAGGGCGGAGAAAGACTGGGTTCATCACTAAAGCAGGATGTTGGTTTATCAATGGGTATTGGCACACCTTATTCCGGACCTCTCGAAACAAATATGATTGAAGCTAATTTTCATATACTTGGAGTAAGAGCTGGCATATTTAGTCTTGTTGATGCGATGATCGAAGCCATTAAAACCCAAAATCATAATAATATTATTGTTAGCGAAGGATTTCAGGTTAACTATGTGGTTCCATTTGGTAACTTTTTTGAGTTTGGATATTTCAAATCTACAGGAAAAATTGGTGAAAGCAAGAAACTTTCCTACCTTAATGAAAATGCTGGCACAGTGGTATTAAATCCTGATTCAACTATAAAATATCAAGCAAGAATTATTGATAATGAACAATCTTATCTAAACTGGGAATTACGATATCCTATTTCTATACTTGGTTCAACAAGAGGTAGAGTTTATGTATCTCAGTTTCTAGATGAATGGCATTTTGGTTTTGCACTTCGAGAAGCTTCACTTGCAGGCAGTACTTTTGATATCAGTTTTGATGGAATGCCTGGAAGTAAATACCGAGAACCTCAATACAATATAAATCTCATGGTTCAAAAGATTATGGAAGGATGGGGCTTCAGTGCCTTTGCAATTGGTCCTTCTGCTAGCATTACCAGGTTGGATAATGGAAGTATAGGTTTTTCAAAGATATTTGTAAATCTTAGATTTAAAGTCGGAACATCGCTGTAATAAAATCATTTTTCTCCCGCCCCGATTTTTTCGGGGCTTTTTTATTTTAAATTTTTTGCAGCATATAATCTTCTTAACTTTGCACACAAAATTATTCCAGAATAGAAATGAAAAAAAACATTATATTACTTTGGTTAGCTTCTTTTGTAATTGTATTTCTAGCAGTTTACATCTCAAATATTATTGATGAAGATTATCCGATAACTTCTACATTTGGAATAGAGGGTAGGAAAGTTTCATACAGATTTGAGAAAGTTCATTACGGAAAAGAAAATTATAACGTTATCATACGTACAGATGTTTCTGAGCTTACTGGGAAATTATTTTGGAAAAGTGATAAGGATATCAATTGGCAATCAAAAGAATTAAAACAATCAGGTTTAATATTGTCAGAAAATATTCCAGCCTTAAATCCTACTGAAAAGGTTAACTATTATATTGAACTAAATCATAAAGATAAAAAATATGTAATGCCGGATAATCACAAAGTAACTTTAACATTCTTTGGAAAAATTCCGATTTTTATAAATATTCTCAAACATCTCTTACTTTATCTTGGATTGATTTTAACTGTTAGAACCGGATTAGAGTTTTTTAACAATGGAGCAAATTCTAAAAAATTTGGTTTTCTAACTCTAATTTTATTTCTACCACATATTGCATTAATTAATCCATTATATCTTACCTATAAGTATGGATTTATTAATTCATCCATTCCACCAATCAGTAAACTTTTCTTATTAAGTGATATAGGAATTTTTATAATTTGGATTGGGACAATGATTACAATTTTTGTTTCGGATAAATTTAAGTTTCTACCGTTAGTCTCTGCCATTTTAATTTTAATAATATATGTTCTTTTCAGATAAGCGATATCACTCATTTAAAAGTTTTATAACTGCAGAATGAATTTCGTTACTTGAAGCAACGATACTGTTTCCAATAGTCGGGTCCTTGCCTTGATAATCAGTAATCTTACCACCAGCACCATTTATAATTGGTATCAATGCCATCGAATCCCAAACACTCATAATCGGATCTATCATAATATCTGCAAAACCTGTTGCAAGTAAATAATATCCGTAACAATCTCCCCAATTTCTATAGAGCTTAACTATTTTTGTAAGCTCATCAAACATATTTTGATTTTGATATTTACCAATGTTAAGATGATCTGTAGTCAACAATGTTGCCTGATTTATTGCAGAACAATTTTTCAATTTAACCTTACTTCCATTAAGTAAGCAATTTTGGTTATCACCAATTAAAAACTCATTTAGTACTGGATGATTAATAACTCCAATAATTGGTTTACCATTTCTCAGAAGTGCGATTAAAGTTCCAAAACTTAGTGTGCCGGAAATAAAACTTTTAGTGCCATCAATAGGATCGAGCACCCAAACATATTCAGCATCAGAATTATAATCGCCAAACTCTTCGCCAATTATTCCGTGATCAGGAAATTCTTTTTTTATCAACTCCCGCATTTTTTCTTCTGCCAACTTATCAGCAATTGTAACAGGGGAAGAATCAAATTTGCTCTCAACGTTTATAGAAGTACGAAAGTATTGTTTTATAATATCTGCACTTTCCTTTGAAAGAAGTTTCAAAAAAGGAGTTAAATCTTGCAGATTTATCATAATATCCTATGAATTTTAATACTAAGATAGCTAAAATCAGTTTGTAGAAACAGCAAGTATGATTATATTTGCCACTCAAATTTGTTATTAAAAATTGCATTAATGGAGAGTTGGCAGAGCGGTTGTCCCGATAAGTATCGGGATTTCGTTTCACTCAAAATGCGACGTACTTAAATCATTGTTCTTTTTTTTTATTTTTTTTACTTGGAGAGTTGGCAGAGCGGTTGAATGCGGCGGTCTTGAAAACCGTTAAGGATGCAAGTCCTTCCGGGGTTCGAATCCCTGACTCTCCGCAACCCCAAAATGGCTTGGAATGAGAACCAAAAACCTCGTTTTCAAGCCATTCTCGCATTCAGTACTCCACCTAGTGATGCTAAATACCACCACTTTGTACCTATTGATGAGACTTTTATGAGACCTTTGCAGTCAAACCAAGTTTTAATGAGCTCAATAACTCGAAGCACCATTCCACTTTTTCATCATCATTATCTTTATGCAGATTTTCATACTTCGACATATCATAAGCAAGCACATTGAGTTTTTCTTCTTCAAGAATTTCAAGTAGTGCAATGCGTACTTTTTCAGATACTGTGTTTGCAATATCTTTTCCTAAAAGTATAGCCCCACTTAACTCGTAATCGGTGGCAAGTTCAACAATATCTTGATAATCATATACTCTCTCCTCATTCCCCGCGCTTAAATAAGTGGAAATTATCAAGTACAAATCTTTAGCGTCTTTAGGTCTTAGATCAACAGTTCTTTCATTCCACGAAAACAATTTAAGTACTACCAGACTTACAAGTGACGCCGCTTGAATTATTACTGCAGGATCAGTTTGAATCAATAAATCTTCTGTATTCAAAAATGCATCATTAAATCCTATCACATTCATATCTTTTCCGTCTTTGTCAGGCCAGGTAAGGATATTCCCATCAGCCGACACTCCTCCAAGCGGTATAAAATCTATTATAATTCCTTTGTAAGTGTAGCGATGCAGAATACGTTCCCTCTTTTCAAATCCCTCTTTTTCAATCTCACCTAACAGAAGTTTATACTGATCCCAACTCCTTACTCTTACTGCAAAATCAATATCATTAGTCGCTCTGTAAACTTTAATTCCATATATATAGTTAAGTATCATATCCCTAACGGTGGCGCCGACAATAATAAAATCTATTTTTAGTGTATCCGTTATACTCTTAATCTTCTTGAGTACCTCAAGAGTGATCGTATCAATTTTCTGTGATATATCGTACAATTTCTTTCTCGTATATTATTTTTGCCGTTTCAATGTTTCTAGGATCTCCAGTAGCTAATAAATCTGCATAAATTAAAATTGGATTCACTATATTTCTAAATAACCTATCTTCAATGTTCCAAAACTTCTTCATTAATATCAGATTCCCTTTGGGATCTTTTCTAAGTCTGTTTCTAAGTATAAATTCCCCGTCCTTCTCACCGATATAAATTGTGTATATGAACGGTTGCAAATAGTTCGTTAGCATTGCAGCTGCTTCTTCTCCTCCTAATAATGCTTTATAATTCTCTAGCTGAATATTATTAATTTGATTTTCCTCAATAATATATCTTCCAATTAAATATTTTGGTTTTAATTTTTCAGGATAAAGCGTTACCCATCTGTCAAGCAATTCCTCTTTTCGCAGCACCTTATATCTTTGGTAATTAGCAGCTCGCATAAATCCTAAATCAACCAACTTTTGAAATGTATTATATACGGTTCCGGTGGCAACTCCTGTATACTCTTCAACTACCCGAATCGTTCTATTCTCTATTCCCGGATTGCACAACAAAGTATATATCACTTGCAGTTCTGCAGTGTTAAATGTTCCTTTAGGATTTTTCTTCGTCGCCTTTTTGTTCCCTTTAATTTTAATGTACAATGGTGGAACTTTTATATACGCATTTCCTGTAGCATCAATAAAATTGATTCCGTATTCTTCAATTGTTTCCATTAACTTGGGATTTACATACTCTGTCACCAATAATGGCCTTCCCTTAAAACCTTTCAGTTGGTTTACGACCAATCCCAATCTCGTCCTATTGAGAAAAACCTTTAGCTCTGCATCAAACTCAATTTTGTAATCCTCATTCTCTATACCGATAATCGTATCTGGTCCGCCAGGTTTATCATAGAAATGCAAAGTGGTTTTTAACCCAGTAGCCTTTTCTAACTCTCTAGTAGCTTTTACTACTATTTCTTTTTCCTTGTTTTGCATATTGTTCATTGCTCACACAGTTGAATGTTATTTGAACAAAAATAGATTAATATTTTAATAATTCAAACTTCTTGTTCAATATTGTTTAATGTTCACAAGCAATGAACAAACTTGAGGAAAATTCTTTTCAATGATTTGCGTAGAGCACTTGACAAATACGCATTCTAAATTGTATTATTACCTAAGATATTAAATTTGTTATTAGATAATAGTAGTTTTTATAATAGAGGCTAAAGATGCAAAAAAGAACAAAGCAACGCTATAACAATCTAAGAAAATTCTTCAGAACAAAGGAGTTTACCTTGGATGAAGCTGCTGAATTGCTGTTGAAGGATTTCGAAGATCCTAAAGATTCCGTCATTACTATTCTCTCCGAGCTTAAGAAAGAAAGCTGTGTTGAGGTCAAGCTTGACCCAACAGATAGCCGTAAAAGAATTTATAGATTGATTGATCCTCACCTCGAAAGATTTCGTAAAGAAGTTCTTGATAGAAAAGATCTTGAAGCTTTACTAAAAGAAGCTGCTGATCTTATCCGTACAAAAGTAGATTATACATTTATACTATTACTTCTCTTCTACAAAAAGGTAAGCGATAAATGGCAGAAAGAATATGAAGATGCACTTAAAGTGTATTGGTTCAGCGTGAAATGGAATTTCGGTTTAATTAAATAAGGGGAAAAATCAGTTAACATTTTTCACCTCGTAACGAATTTTTTTAGCCGATTGTAATTTAGCATTTCTTATATCAAGTTTCTCAGTAATTTTA
>JBBQSH010000100.1:0-11957 GCA_038214015.1 Ignavibacteriales bacterium
GGATATAATTCCTTTTTTCTGACTTCGGTCTCACGGACAACACCGTTGATTATTTTTTATTTTATTAAACATTTACTGCTACAGTTATATCTCTTTTTAGTTTCTCTTTCTTTGCACGTTAATCGTATGTAGTATTCTTAACTTTATTTGTTTTACTACTCGTCTATTTGAGCTCTCTATGGGCTACGGCAAATTTTAGTATAAACAATAGGGAGTGGTTAACCGCGCCTTTGGAGTGTTCCCGCTTTGAGGGACCTCAAACGCCGTTCTGAACTCTACTCCCAAACTATTTAGTTCTTCTAATAAAAAATCAATAGCAGCTTTTTTAACTTAAAGAATCCCTGGTGTTATTTCACACTATGTTATGCTGCGTATTCTTCTTTTTTGTTTTTTCTCCAGCTATATGGTTTATATTTCTTTCCGCTTTTTATTATTCCAAGGCTTACTCTGGCTATATATCTTGCTACCGCATTGTTTGCATTTTGTTCGGTTACAGATTTTTCTTTAACCAGATAATCATAATATTCTCTTATCGGATTGTTGGTTGGTATTGTTCTTACAGCAGCCGATTTGTAAACTGATTTTAATTTTCTGCTGTATCTCGGCAACCTTTTCCCATAATTCCTTCCGCCGCTCATCTTTTTATGATTTGCCAGACCACAATAACTTAAGTAATGATTGCTGCTCTTAAACCTCCTGGCATCTACTACTGTTGACAATATTGTTACGCTGCTTATTATTCCTATGCCAGGGATGCTCATCAGGCTTTTAATTATTTTATTACCCTTTGTAATTTTATAAAACTCATCCTCGTAATTCTGCTTTTTATCAATGTATAAGTTTATTTTTTCATCCAGGTTAGATACAATAAATTTATTTATGCCCGTAGCTTCTATTGCTTCTTTCTTTTTGTATGATTTATTCTCGGCTCTGTACAATGCCGATTTCTGGTTGATCAATCTAACCCCGGCTTTTATCTCATCATCATAATAACTTACTAATTTCCTTAACTCATAGAGCTTGTTGTTTGAGTGAAATACTTCTTTTAGCAATCCGTTCTTAAGAAGCAAGCAGAGTTTTCCGGCATCTATTTTATCGTTCTTTGGCCCATCGCTTAATAAACGGTTTCTATAAGGATCACAAATAATAATTCTATCAGCATAATCATATAACTCTACATACAACCAATGAGATGTTGTTGTCTCTTCTATTGTTATAATTTTTGTACCTTTCAAATTCTTCAGATATAACTTCAGCTCCTTAATATCCGATGGTACATCAATTATCTTTGGCTGATTTGTTTTTGGTGTTAAACGAGCAATAGCCATATTTATAATTGACCAATCCAATGCTATATAATGATCATAAGACTGAAGAACATTTTGTTCGGCAATTGTTCCATTGCCTTTGTTGCTGTTTTGATTTAACTTTTGCTTAGACATTTTAGGTCTCCTTTCTTTGTTTGAGATGCCATAATTTATTCCAAATAATCGGAATATGCACCACCGAAGAGAGTGAGACCTTCTTTTCTAATTTACCGCGGCTAAGCCGAAGCCCAACACAACAATTTTACATTTATTAAATAACTTTTTATTTAGAATAAACTTTCATTTACAAACTAAGCCGAACAACAAAGCAGAAACGGAAGAATTAACTTTTAAATTGCACAAAAGCCAAGTGCGAAAACGCTTTCGGCTTGAGGCACTTGTTATGTTTTTACCTTACTTATTGGAAAACCATTTAATAATAACTTCTTAACAATAGCGTTTGCTTCAGTAATAATTAAAGCTGGATACTTAATTATCTCTAATAATTTGATTGCATTACCAGATGAACAAGGACCTTCTTTAATTTTGTAATTAAAAAATAATTTACCGTTTTCAATTTGCTCGCTGAAATGAAACATTTTAAAGTTGTTTTCAAGTAAGTCTTGTAATTCTATATCGTGAGTAGTAACAAATACTTTATTAGTAATATCAAGATATTTCAGGACGGCAGTTGAGGATGCAAGTCTTTCAATAGTATTTGTTCCTCTGAATATTTCATCAATAAGAAATAAATATTTATTCTTTTCCTCTGATAATACTATGAAATTATTTAGTGATTCTATCTCGACAAAGAAATAACTTTTTCCTTCTTCTAAATCTTCATTTCTACGGATAGCTGATTTTACTATGAGCTTGGGAATATCAATATGTTTCGATAAACTAAAATAAAGCGTTTGTGAAAGAATAAAGTTTATTCCAACGGTCTTAATAAATGTCGTTTTACCAGACATATTAGAACCAGTAATCAATACTGAGTTCATAAGACTTTCGACAGTATTTGGGACAGCATCTTGAATCAAAGGATGATATAAGTTTTGAAAACTTATTACATCCGAATTATTAAATGTTGGATTAGAATAAAAGGGATTTTCTTCTAAATATGAGGCAACAGATATTGCCGTATCAAGACTGCCTACACTTTCAAAAACTGCAAGAATATCATTTTGATTTTTAAGCAAAGTATTAACCGATCTATAATAAGCGATAATATCAAATAATAAAAACATATTAAGATATTCGATGACAGCAAGCGCTAATTCATTAAGTGATTCTTTATCAATTACTAAATATCCCAACTTCTTTTTGAGAGAAGTTAACAGATTTCTTTTTTTCTTCAGAAGTTCAATTTCATCTATTTGAATATCGGTTTTTATTCTACTAATTAAGATAGCAGAAATTATTAGTGAATTAAGGCTTGAAAAACCAGTAAAATATTCATAAATCTTACTTGAGAATATTTTATTAATAATTAGGTTAATTAATAAAATAGCTAATGCAACAAAGAGGAATATTCCATTGACCGAAATTAATAAAAGAGAAGAAACTGAAAGTAAAGAACATAAATAAAATAATGGATAATATTTCGTATTAGGAAGTTTTTTGATTAATACTAAATAAGCTATAAAGTAGGATGATACCCCAGTTAAACCAAAAAGGTTAATCTGGATTTTTTCTCGTAATTCTTGTTTGCCTTTGAAGTATGAAACCAATCCAAATCTATTTTTAAGAATATTTTCATCACCTTCATATTTGTGTAACAAATGATAAAGATACTGTTGTCCAATACCAGAAATATTTCTATCCATTTTTGAAAATACTGAATCGAAATTTAGATCATTCCAAGTTTTATCATCGACAAATGAGTCACTGCTATTTGATTTCAACATATTATGATAGGACGCAATTAATTCTAAATTTCTATGCTTTTCAATTGGCTTCCCCCATTGATCTCTTAAATATTTTAGTTTTTTCTTTTTTCTTGAAAACATGACTATTATTTAAATATATTATTATGAATTAAATTTTTAATTAGAAATATATTATTCAATACAATGAATGAATAAAAATAGAGCATAAAGTTTCAACTTTGCCCAATTACCTTAAATACTTTACCCCTATTTAGAACTCCTATTATAGTAGTTGATGATAATATCATATATTTTATCTGCCCAAGAATGATTCGAGAAATCAATTAATAAAACAATTTTGGGAATATTTTTTATAAGGGAATTGATTTTTTCAAAAAAAACATTTCTTTGATTCAATTCTATTTTTTTTTGCAAATTTTGGTTAAAAGTAGGGAAGTCAACATTTAGTAAAATAACAATAAAATCAGGATTATGTTGAATAAAAATACTTTCGATATTTTGTTGAAGTATCAATAAATCAGTGAACTGATCAACCAAGAGAAAAAAAGCATCGGGTTGAGTCATTCTCAAGCAAGAATCAATAAACAAACCATTGTTACATTTTCGAATATCTAATAAATCATTATATTGATAATATGGACTACTATCGTATGCATAAAAAATTAAATCTGCGTTTATAGATGACATAAGTTCATAATTAATATAGTTAATAAGCGTATTAACCATTGTGAATGGAAAATCATTAGATAGTAAGTCCATGTTAAGTATAAAATCAAATCCAAATAGTTCTGCAAATTTTACAGTACTTATTTGTAAAATAGAGAGATTTTTTTTAATAAATTGTCTTCTGAGCTGAAGTTGTATATCAAGATATCCGATACCAGTAGTGCTCAAATCGAGAAGTACTAAAGTTGGAATATCAGTTTTTAAACTTCTATGAAAATTTTTATTTTTAAAAGAATTAAAAAAATGATTAGAAAAAATTAAATTTTTATAGTTTATTAATTTTTCATCAGAAATTATTGAATTTATTTGATTTTGGTTTATAAGCGAATAAACTAATTTATCGCTATCTATAGCCTCTTTTAATAATTGTTTTAAACGAGCTATACTGTTATCATTCAAAGACAAAACTGAATTACCAATTACAAATAGATCACAATTCTTTAATGTATTCTGTTCAAGTTGTACACCTTCAGGTTGCATTTCTTCATAAAATTTTTTTTTATTTGAATTTTCATCATTAATTATAAAGCTATTTAAGCCACCTACATTAGCTTTCAATAAATCAGCATATTCTCTGAAATAATAATGTTCACTTAATAGTGGGAAATAAAATACTTCTTTAGCATTTTTAATATATTTATTTTCTAACAAATTAGTACGAATTTTTTTAAGTGAGAAATCACTATGTAAATTTTCAAAAATATAATTAATATTGTGAGGAGAATCTTTTAATGAGCAATAACTCAGTAAATTTAGTAATTCTTTGTAACTTATTGATTTATTATATTCAAGTAATAGTGCTATAATACTTGAAATAATAGGAGCAGCATAACTAGTTAAAAATTTTAACCCAGGGGTTTCAATATCATCACTACTAAAATATTTCCCTCCATCTGCAATACATTGAATGGATTTATTATTGAGAAAATAATAACCATATTTATCTAAAATCTTATGATTACTACTAGCTACGCCTATAACATTATCAAGAATAGCAGGTAATGTTAAAGAATAATCGTTGGCAATAGAGCTAACTATAAAAACATTATTCCTTATTGCCTTTTTACAGACACAATTAAAATCATCGAAATAAGACATGTCCTTTGTTCCTAAGCTAAGGTTTATAATATCTAATTTCTGATATATTGCCCAATTAATTCCATCTAACAGTTTTTGGGATGTTGTATTAACATTATCATCAAATATTTTAATATTATATAAAAGTGACATGGGTGAAAGTTTCCCTATTATTTGAGCCACTTTAGTTCCATGCCCTATATAATCTCCATAATCAGAATATCCATTTTTGTAAGCATTAATTATATTTTTTACAACCCTCTCATCAACCCCAGTATCTATGATACCAATTTTAACATTTTTACCATTTAAATTATGAAAAAATTGCCGATCAAATCTTATTTTATGAATTTTCAAAAATTTGTAATCTCCTCTAATTTATATTCCTTTGCCACAGTACATAAGCCACTGCTATTTAAATGACGGTTTCGATTCGCAATAAAAACTTTAGTCAAACAACTTGAACAATAATTATTATATTCACAACCATGACATGATGAATCTTCTTGAGATTTTAAATCAAAGTCCCTAAATATTTTACTAGTTAAAGATTTATTAAATATATTGTAATAATCATCTTTGAAAAGATTACCCATTTTTGCGATTTTATCATTTAACATAACACAAGGATAAACGTCACCTAAATGATTTATTGCTACTGATCTAGAACCGGCCCCACAATTTCTTGTATTCTTAACAATATCATCTCGAATATCTTTTAATTCAACATTGACAATTTCAGGAAATTTATCTGCAATTCTTGAGATGTATTCACCATATTCTTGTGCTATTTGTTGAAATAGTGTTTCTTTATTGGAATCTATACGTTGAGCGTTACCCAGTTCTTCAGCAAAGGATAAACTTATTCTTCTAACTCCAATATTTTTTAGACTCAGAATCATATTTTCAAGGTCAAACACGTTTGCCGGCGTTAGAACTATGGCCACCCTAAATGGAATATTGAATTCAATTATTTTTTTTATTGTATTGATCGTTTTTATGCTAGTATTTTTTACGCGACGTATGCGGGTAGAAACCTCTTCATTAAACCCATCAACACTAATCTGAATAAATACTTTCTTTTTAAAATTTGATAGAAAATTTATTATTTTCTCTTGAAAATAAACACCATTAGTTAGAATAGTAATCAAATTAAAATTATTGACAGCGTAGTTGATAATCTTAAAAATATCGTGATGTACCATTGGCTCACCCCCGGTTAATTCGATAGTCTGTACATTATTATCTTTTAATTTTTTTAAGATTGTTTCTATCATGTGGTAACTAGAAGCTTTGAGCCTTTCAATACTTCCCCCCATGTAACAATAAGAACAATTAAGGTTACAATGTTCTGTTATCCGAAATGATACATGACTAGGAAAATATGTTTTTCCATCACCACAAATCAGGTAATCTCTACTAGTTTCAATACTATTGTATTTAATTAAATTTATTTGTTCCATTTTTTTAAAAAAAGTCAACAATTCATTTTCTGTAATTTCAAAATCAATTTGGAGTTTTTCTAATATTGTGGCTAAGTCATTACTTCCATCACAATATTTTAAGACTGCCCAAGCATCGGAGGTTATTGTTAAACTTCTTTTATCTTTAGGTATCAATTCACTAGAAATCATTATTTTTATATTATCGCCAGGATATAAAAATACTTTGGTATCACTTAGTATTGTGGGGTAGATTTTCATTTTTACTCCTTTTTATATTAATAACTGGTGCTAGAATAAATTTGAGAAATTATGTTATTGAGAAATTATGCTTGTTAATTTATCACTGATTATTATGTTGCCAAGGCTACCAATGCTACTAGAATCGCAGTTGAAGCAGGCCACATTAGAACGCAAACAGAACATACACCACAATCTTGATTCGGTGCATAAATATGAACATCAGTTAAATTTAGTTTCTTCTTTTTTTGTAATTGTCCCATGATATACCTCTTTACTTTTCTTCCTTATTTAAACTAGCACCAAAAATTTGGCAGTTAATAGTTTTAATAAAAACAACAAAATTTATTTTAATAATTCATAAAACCTCCTATGTATTTGATATTGCACCTAAATTGACAGCATGAACAACAATATAGTATAGAACAACAAAGAAAATAATTTAGCAGGTGATGCATAGTTTGCCCTAGTACGCCACCGGATTTAAGATCAATAATTAGAAATAACATGTTTAACAAAAACATAACGGCGTTGCCGATAAGCGGCGCCCCAGAACAACAATGTCGCTTAGAAAACAACTGCCGATGATTTAGCAAACTGCACTTATCTTTCTTTGCAAGTGCAGTTTGCAACAATGTTAATTAATAGAACTACTTAGAACAACAAACTTTAATCGGAACATCCAAGCCAAAAAATAAAAAACTGCCAAATGCGAAAAGGCGGTCGGGTTGATTGGCTGGTTAGCTGACTTTAAAGTTTTATTTGATGTTTATTTAAAAGTTTTGCTTTATTCATTAATACAGAATTACTCTTACTAAAAGAAAATACATTTAATTTTCTTTCAATAGTTTCTAGTGAAGTTGAAATATTATCAACAGAATTAATTATCAAATTAAGTTTAGTCCAGTATGAAAATTGATAAATTTGAAAAGAACTATTTCCTTCTTTTCCCATTTCTTGATACGAAACAGAATCTGATGTTCCAAAATTCTCATTCACTGAGAACGAAAGTTGTTTTATTTGATTAAAAGTTTGTTTGGTCGAAACAACAAACATATAAAGTGAATCATTCACAAAATAAAAAATAGCTCCAAGAAAGAACGAATCTTTTTTCCCTTCATACTTTAATGCATCATCTGTTTGATGAATAAGATTTGCATACTCATTAAAATTATTACAATCCCACTTTTCTTTAAACATTTCAATTGACAAACCGAGTGGAATATTAAAAATATTCACAATGTCGTTAACTTGTGCAAATGATAATGAAGAACTTAGAAAGAAAAGCAAAAATTGATTTATCATATTAATCACTTCATTCAATAATTGTAAAGACAGCTAACGGCGTTGCCGATAAGCGGCGACCCAGAACAAGGATGCCGAATAAAACACAACTGATAAATATTTAGCCGAAGGTGCTTATTTTGTTTTCGCAAGCACCGAAGGCAAGTTAATTAATTAGTAAGAATACTTAGAACAACAAACTATAACTAAAACACAATTTCAAAAATCACAACTTCACCGAACTAAAATGGCGGTCGGCGTTGAGGCGCTGGTTAGGTTTACGTATAACTATTTGTAATCCATTCCTTAAGTTCATATGCTATTTTGCATAGTTCCGGAAATATCAAAAGGGAAGAATGAACTTGCTCTGATGTAACCGGTTCAATTGAATTAGGATGTCCAGCATCATTTCTCCCAACTCGTATTTGTTGTGTAAAGGTTGGATAATAAACCTCATAGTTATCTTTAAGTCTCGCTGGCATATTTATTTTTTTATTATCAAGCAAATTTTTCATGGAATCAAAAATTGTTTTTATTCTCCAGTCTTTAAGTTTCGATGGTGGGGAAATTCCTAATGTATCTATTTTGGAAATAAGAGCATCCCTTAATTCTAAAATAATACTTTCTGATGCTGCGCCTACCATAATAGCAGCAGCTTTATAACAATTGTTGTTAAATGTTTTTAGACTTTCTTCAATATATGATTTTGCTATTTGATTAAGGTTTTGAATATTCGATAAATTAGATAAATATCCATCTGAGTTAAAGGGGTCAACGCTTAAATGTTTTAATAAATCTCTTCCATTAGAAGTAACGTGACAAAATGGTGGGTTCGTATTATTTAAATCATAGCCCCAAGCTAGGTATCCGGTACGAAATAAGTCTGCCCAAACAGTTAATAGCATTTGTTCTTTTTCAACGTTACGGCTTATGCCTAAATTATTAGCAGTCTGTTGTAAAATGGATCCTTGCTGAAATTGACCGGGACCACCTTTTTGGAATCCCTCTATAACTTCCAAAAGAGCTGTTTTTATTGACTGTCCATCAAGTAGCTGACTCATTTATTATTTCCTATAGTAGTGAACCTAACTATAACTTATACTGCACTGAATAGTTAATTAAAGAACATAAATATGCGTGCAGTTGCATATCTACATTCCAATTGTTCTGTTTTCTATTGATTATTGCACTATCTAAAAATATACTGTGCATATCTATAATCCCTTTACTTTTTAATCTAAAGGACTTTTTACTCCAAGTCCTCTATTCAATACATGCGTGTAAATCATTGTTGTTTTTACCGACTGATGTCCCAACAATTCCTGTATTGTCCTTATATCATACCCGTTTTCCAAAAGATGAGTAGCAAAAGAATGACGAAAAGTATGGGGACTTCCGGGTTTTATTACACCAGCTTTTTTAATGGCATCCTTAACCGCGCGCTGTATTGTGCTCTCGTGCAAATGTAATCTATAATTAATCTTTTCTATTTTATCCCAACTATAAACATCAGATGGAAAAGCATATTGCCATCCAAATTCTTTATTGGCATTAGTATATTTTTTAGCAAGTGCATAAGGCAATATTGTTGCTCCTTTGCCGTTTGCTAAATCTTTCTTATGCTGCTTAAAAACTTCGTTCAAATGTTTTTTTAATTCTGGAATAATTGAAGCAGGTAAAACTGTGTGCCTATCTTTTTCCCCCTTTCCATCCCTTACAACTATCTGCTGATAATCAAAATCGATATCTTTAATTCTTAATCTTAGTGCCTATGAAAGTCTTAACCCGCCGCCGTAAAGCAATGAAACAACTAACTTTGGGGTTCCACTTAAAAATTCAAAAATTTTAAGCGTTTCCTTTTTTGAAAATACAACCGGTAAACTTTTTTTTCTTGCTGATTTTTTTATATCATTAATCCATCCAACATCCTTCTTCAGAATATTTTTATAAAGATATAAAATCCCTTGCAATGCCTGGTTTTGGGTTGATGATGAAACGTTTCTTTCTGTAGTAAGATAATTAAGGAATTTCTGAATTTCTTCTTTCCCTAATTTTTCAGGATGAGTTTTATTGTTGAAAATAATGAATTGCTTTATCCAGCTGGTGTAGGCTTCTTCGGTTTTTTTACTGTAATGCTTTACACGTATATTAGTTCTTACCTGATCGAGCAGCTTTGGTTCTTCAGGAGCTCTAATTAGAGTTAGTTTCTTTAAAGAAGTATTTGAAATACCACCTTGCAAAATATCTCCGTAATTATAACTACAAACTAAATAATAAGTTCTCTATCTTCAAGCCAAAGGGAGAAATCTTTTTATGAGAATAAATTATTGATTAAGATTTTGTAACCAAAACCTTATCAACCCGGTTTCCATCCATATCCACAACCTCAAACGTAAAAGATTCATATTCAAACTTATCGCCAGTCTTAGGGATACGGTTAAGTTTGTACATAACAAAACCGCCGAGCGTAGAAAAATTTTCTTCTTCTTCAAATGAAATATTAAGATGGTCCTTCAACTCATCCATTAAAATACTTCCCTCAATAAGCATAGATCCATCTTCTCTTTTAAATATATTAACTTCTTCAACTTCGTGGATGTCCGGTAAGTCTCCAAAAATATTTTCAATTAAATCGTGCAGAGTAATTATTCCTTCAAACGAACCGTATTCATCTATAACTACAGCAATATAGGTTTTTGTATCCCGAAACTTTTCAAAAATCCTTATGCCGGTAAGATTATCTGGTATATATAATGGTTGAGTTAATATATCCTTAAGGATAAAGTTACTCTGAATATTTATTTTATGAAAAAAATCTTTTATGGTAAAAACACCGATTATGTTATCACGGGTTTCATCACAAACCGGATATCTTGAAAAAGTATTATCAAATACCTGCTGCTTTATTTTTTCAATGGTATCATTAATATTAATTAACACAACATCCTGTCTGTTTGTCATTATATCATAAGCTTTTCTATCACCAAACCGGAATATCCTTTTTAATAATTCTGATTCCCGGTGTTCCAGTGTTCCGAACTGTGCACCTTTTTCAATTAGAATTTTTAATTCTTCTTCAGTAACCGGTGTTTCATCTTTTGGCTTAATCATTAATATTTTTAATAAAACTTTTGTAGATAAACTTAAGAATACAACTATAGGAGTTGTTAACCAGGAAAGAAATTTCATAAAAGGGGCTAGTGTAATTGTAATCCCTTCAGGATTATTAAATGCAATGGTCTTGGGTACCAGCTCACCAATAATTAATGATAGGTAAGTTATTATGGATATAACTATAACAATGGCAGCCTGCTCTGCAAAGGGTGCAAGCCAATTTATTTTTTGAATTGAAGGTACAAGATCATCCGCAAGCGCTAATCCGCCATAAGCACCGGCAATAATTCCTACTAATGTAATACCAATTTGTACAGTAGAAAGAAATTTTTCCGGCTCATCTAAAAGTTTTAATGCAGTCTTTGCACCGGTACTGCCTTTCCGTGCTTTTTCTTCTAACCTTGCTCTCTTTGATGATACAAGTGCAATTTCGGACATTGCAAACAATCCGTTTAGCAGTATCAACAGTAAAATTATCAAATATTCCATTTATGTTAGTTTGTTTTTTTGATGGTTTAATTTAATGAAAAGGAGATAAAAATGTAGAATTAAGAATTATGAGTTGAATTTAAAAATTTAAGAAAAGTTTTTTTCTTAATGCAAGACTTTGTGCCTTTGTGTTTTAGTGGCAAAAGTGTTTTTTTCTCTTGCCACAAAATCACTAATACACTAATAAGATCGCACCAATATTTTAACAATCAAGTAACGATGTAACAATTGATACTTCAGAAAAATTCTATGTGTCATTCCCGTGAAAACGCATTGGCGTCAACTTAAGTTTAGTTTATATCTTATTTCAAGTGCTAAAAGTTTAAAAGTATCATACTTAAACCGTTGAAACGGTTATAAAAGACTACTATTTCTACAATTCCCCCACG
>JBBQSH010000101.1:0-11897 GCA_038214015.1 Ignavibacteriales bacterium
CATCTTAAACAACAAAATGATTCGGAAATATTTGTTGGTAACAGCGAAACATCCGACATTATTGCAACTTCATACAGAACCGAAAAATCATCCAGATACGGTAACAATTTAGCCTTTGTACTTTTTAGATCGCATAGTGAAGTTACTGATTTAAGAGAAACATTAAGAAATATTTTAATACTAATTGGTGTGGTTGGAATTATTTTAGCTTTAATCTTAAGCTATGTGCTAACTCATAGATTTAGAGCAAGAATTTCAGATTTAAATTTTGCGACAGCACAAACTAGTGTCGGTAATTTTGATACACATATAAAAGTCCAAAGTAATGATGAAATCGGCAGCCTTGGCAAAGCCTTTAACTTAATGCTTGATGAACTTAAAAAAAGTCAGCGGGCTAAAAATGATTACTCTGAGTTTATTACTCTCATCAATCAAAATGCCTCTTTAAATGAAATATCAAATGCAGCATTAAATAAAATTATTAATACCTGTGGGTTTCTCGTTGGCGCATTATATTCTATAGATGAGGAAGAAGTTAGCCTTATCTGCTCCTATGGATTAGACAATACAAAAACAAAGCATGAAAGAAATGATTTTTTCAAAAAGATTATCGAGACTAAGGATGAGATACAAATAACATCAGAAATTTCATTACCTTCTGTACAAGCCGGGGCTTTAGATATAAAGTTAAGTTATCTTTTATTGTTACCCGTAATTTATAACAACAAAGTAATCGCCGTTCTAGAACTTGCTTCTTTAAATACTCCAACATTAGAAGCAAAAGATTATCTCGAAAAAATTAAGGATCAGCTTGCAATTGGTTTAACAAACGCAAAAGCTGTTGTGCAGCTAGAAAATTTTGTTAATGAATTAAAACTGCTTAATGATGAATATCAAAAACAAAACATTCAAATCAAAAAGCAAAATGAAGCTCTTTGGGAAATGAGTAATCAGCTTAAAATTAAAGCTGAAGAATTGGCGGTTCAAAAAGAAAAGGCTGAAGATTCTACAAGATTAAAATCTCAGTTCCTGGCAAGCATGTCACACGAACTTAGAACTCCAATGAATTCAATATTGGGACTCACCGAATTAATTCTTGATAAAGCACAGCTAAGTGTTAAAAACAAAGAACGGCTAGAGGTAGTTTTAAAGAGTGGTAAACGATTAATGGGTTTGATTAACGATATCCTTGATCTTTCTAAAATTGAAGCCGGCAAGATGGATATACGTGAAGTAGAGATTTTACTAGAAGAAATAATTGAAGATGTTTCTAACACAATCTCTCCGCTGGCTTTAGAGAAGGGATTAGATTTTAAACTAAAAAGAAATTGTAATACAAGGTTTATAATTAATACAGATCGAATAAGAGTTACACAGGTATTAATTAACCTCTTAGGAAATGCTATAAAATTTACTCAAAGGGGCAAGATTGAGCTAACTGTTTCGTTTAATCAAGATAGGATGCTCCTCTTCTCTGTTAGTGATACAGGGATTGGTATCTCTGAAGAAAACAAGAAAATTATTTTTGAGGAGTTCAGACAAATTGATGGCACTCCTTCAAAAAAATACAGCGGAACAGGATTGGGTTTAGCTATTTCTAAAAAAATATTAGATCTTTTAGGGGGTAAGATTTGGGTGGCTAGTATTGAGGGAGAGGGTTCTGTCTTCTCTTTTACGATTCCGATCAACTACCAAAATGAAAGAAGAAAAATTTCTGTCTCAAGCGTAAATCCAGAAATACTAAGAAAGAATGCTAGAAATCCTGTTCTTGTTATAGATGATGATGCTGAAGTACGATACACAATTGGGCAATATCTTATTTCAAATGGTTATGAGGTTATCTTTGCTGAAGATGGAGAAACTGGTGTAAAACTTGCGATAGAAAAACAACCATTTGCTATTACCTTGGATTTACTCTTACCAAATAGAGATGGTTGGGATATTCTTAAAGAGTTAAAAGAAAATCTGGTTACTAAAGATATCCCCGTAATACTAGTTTCAATTGTTGGCGATAAAAATATGGGATATGAATTGGGTGCATTTGAGTATTTTATAAAACCAATTTCTGCCGAAAAACTTTTATCGGCATTCACAAAATTGCAGGCTCTGGCAAAAAAGCGTATTCAGAAAATTGTAATTGTTGATGATGACGAATTAGAGTTTGAAAAATTTAAAAATGAATTTAAATACGAAAATATTTCTATTGAATACGTTAAAGACAGTGAGTTTGCTTTTAACAAAATCGCTGAAGTTCAACCTGACCTTATTATTCTTGATTTAATGATGCCAAAAATTGATGGCGTTACTTTATCAAACAAACTAAAAACAAACAGTAAGACAAAACATATTCCAATAATTATTAGCACGGCAAAAGATCTAACTAAAGAAGAACATAAATCTTTAAACAATATTGTAGAAGAAATTACTATAAAATCAGACGGACATCCGCTATATGTACTTAAAGCAGTTAGAGACAGGATTAAAATGCAGGAAGACAATGAGATCATATTTGCAAATAGAGACGAGAAGTCTGGTGTTAATTCTGTTATAGTTGCAGAGCAAGAAACGTCTGATGATTTTTACGGAGAAGTTTTAATTGTAGATGATGATCCTGATACACTGTTTACATTAAATGAATTAGTTACTGCAACAGGATGTAAAACGTATCTAGCTAAAAGCGGTTTAGAGTGTCTAAAAATTCTCGAAAACATAAAACCCGATCTGATTATGCTTGATATTATGATGCCCGAAATGGATGGCTTTCAGACTTTAAAAAATATCCGCAGCAATACTCACCTGGCGGCAATACCTATATATGCAGTTACAGCAAAAGCCATGGTAGGTGATAAAGAAATTATTTTAAAATATGGTTTTAATGATTATATACCAAAACCTGTCAACTCATCAATAATTTCAAGTAAAATAGCTCAATTATTTTCAAAAATTAAATCCAGTTAAATATGGCAAAAATATTAGTTATAGATGATTTACCTGAAAACGTTTTTATGTTACAAGACCGCTTGGAACACGAAGGATTTGAGGTACTAACAGCGTATGATGGATACACGGGTATTGATAAAGCTAAGAATGAACTACCCGATTTGATTCTACTTGATATAATGATGCCCGACATTACTGGATTAGAAGTTTGTAAAATTCTGGCTAACGAACTAACAACAAAAGATATTCCAATAATTTTAGTTACTGCAAAATCCGGTGCGGAAGATACAAAAGAAGGATTGGAAGCCGGTGCATTTGATTACATAAAAAAACCGTTTAATAGAATTGAGCTGCTTGCAAGAGTTAAATCTGCCTTAAAGCTTTCTGAAGCCCACAAGCTTTTGCTCTTATCAGAAAAAAGAGACACATATCTTGCAACAGTGGTAACCGCAAATCACAAAATTAAACAACCTCTTACTCTGCTTAGTTTATCCTCCGCTGCAATTAAAAGAGAGTTGAGTAAAGAAGATATTTCTAGGGATGGAATTTTAAAGAGAGTTAAGTACATCGATATTGCAATTAAGGAAGTGACTGATGTGCTTAATCAACTTAACGCAATAAAAGATCCGGTACTATCTGATTATACTTCAAACATAAAAATGATAAAAGTTGATGATATAGATGGGGAAGAAAACAAGAAACTAAATTAGTTGTTTTATGGTGTTTAACATCGTATCAAATTCATATGGTTTCATAATTTTTTTGTTAACCTTAAATCGCTTAAGATCTTCATCTTCAAAACTTGTACTGCCTGTAGATAAAATAACTGGGAGTTTGAAGTTTAAACTTCTGATCTTGGAAATACACTCTAATCCATTCATAACCGGCATATTATAATCAATGATTAACAAATCAACTTTTAATTCCTCGGTTAATACAGTGATGACTTCTTCACCTGATCTAACCTTTATCACATAGTATCCGCTTGATTCAAGCATTTCGGCAAGCAGATCACTTAACATTTCTTCATCATCGGCTAACATGATTATTTTATCAGATTCTCTTTGCTTTATAGATTTTTGCGGTTCAAAAACAGGAAGGTAAACATCAAAAGTGGTTCCAATTCCTTTACGACTTGTAACGTCAATGTGTCCTTTATGAGCTTTAATAATTCCATAAGAAACGTATAGCCCTAATCCCGATCCAGTATCTTTTTGCTTTGTCGAAAAATATGGATCAAAAATTTTGGATAAATTTTCTTCATCAATTCCGGTTCCGGTATCACTGACGGAAAACTTAACAAACTTACCTCTATCTAAAAGCGGATAATTAATTGTGTTGGTGTCATCAACCAAAAGATTTGAGGCACTTAATAATATCCTGCCCATTCCTTCAATAGATTCTTTGGCGTTTACGCATAGGTTTAAAAGTATTTGATAAATCTCTGTTCCATTACCGATTATATTATGGAGTCCCGTATCAACTTTTTCTTCAAGAGTTATATTAGATGGAAATGTTTGTGATACAACTTTTGCTATTTCACTCAAAAGAAAATTAGGCATTACAATTTCTTTTCGCTTGGCAGTGGGTTTTCCAAATGAAAGAAGACCCTTGGTAAGATCTCTAGCTCTGACAGAACAGTTTTCAATATTATCAATAAGCCGACTTACATTTTCTGAGTCAGGTACGCGATTACGCAACAAATGAATGCTGCCAAAAATGCTGGAGAGTAAATTATTAAAATCATGAGCCATTCCGCTGCTTAATTTTCCAATCGTTTCTAATTTTTGTGATTGAAGCAGTCTTGATTCAAGAGCTGTATTAAGTGCTCTTGTTTCAATGTTACTGATTGTAAATGAAAGCAGAATGGAAAACTGTTCAATGTCATTAATATCTAATGAAGAAAATGCTCCTGATTTTTTTCCAACAAGAATTTTTGCATATAGTATATTATCAAAATAACAAGGAGAAATACACAGCGACTCACAATTAAATACTTGTGTTAATCCATACCCAATATTATTGTGATGGTTTAATGCAAGAAGCGGTCTTTTATTAATATCCAACCACTTGTTAATAAACGAAGAATTGTATTTTATACTCTTCTCAACCTCACCCTTATCAGAAATTAAATTAGAGTTATCACTGTACAAAAAATTTTGAACATCTTCATCCTTATGAAAAGCAATTACTCCAAAATCACTGCTCGTTACATCCACACATCTTATTAAAATTTCTTCTGCGATATTTTCAACAGATTTTTCTTTAACCAATAAAACTAAAATGCTTTGAAGTTCATTTTGAAAAACTAAGTTTCTTCTGAGTATTTCCTTCTCTTCACTCTGTTTATAATCGGAATCTATAAGTGGAAGCATCTCTATAAAATAGGCATCCACTTCATTTTTTGATTTAGCAAAAAGAGGGGTAATTATTATGTTTCTATTCTTATCTGCCAGTGGAACAACAAAAGACTTTGCTGAAGAGGAAATTGTCTTTTCATCCGGTGTGTTTATGTTGAATAGGGACTTAAGTGAGGTACCTTTAATTTTTCCGGTTCCAATATCTTTTTTAAAGCTTTTATTGAACCAGAAAATTTTAAATGTTTTATCTGCTAGAGCAACAGAGGCTGTCTGTATTTCAAGAAGCTCTTTCGATTTATATTTTCTGATTAATTCATCAGACATTCAATATCTAATCTTGTTTAAGTTCGTACTTCTTGATTTTAGTGTAAAGCGTTTTGGGGCTAATACCTAATTGATTTGCCGTTACCGTCCTATCCCATCTGTTTGCATCTAGCACTTTTGCAATGTGCCATTTTTCAAGATCTTCCATACTTAATATTTCTGATGGAATATCCAAAGTAGTGCCTCTGGCCGCACTATTTTTATGGCCTGCTGAATTAGGTAAACTCAAATCTTCAGGAACTATTGTATCCCCTTCGGCAAAAATTATTGCACGCTCAATAATATGGTCCAGCTCTCTAACATTTCCTGTAAAATCATATTTTTCTAAAATCTGAGCTGCTTCAATAGATAATTTTTTAGGCGACCTGATAGGAGATTTTGAGTTGAGGAAAAAATTTGCAAGTATAATTATGTCTTCTCTTCTATCCCTTAAAGGAGGAATTGTAATTGTTATAACATTCAATCTGAAAAGAAGATCCTTACGGAAGTTTTTTGCATCAGCCTCCTCAAGTAGATTCCTATTTGTTGCACCTATTACTCTTACATTAGAATTTAAATTTGTAACGCCGCCAATTCTTCTATACTCACCATTTTCTAAAAATCTTAATAATTTCGGTTGCAGTGTTAAACTGAGTTCACCAATTTCATCTAAAAATAATGTGCCGCCATGAGCAATTTCAACTAATCCCTGCTTTGTAAATTTAGCATCAGTAAATGCACCTTTTTCATGGCCAAATAATTCACTTTCTATAAGCTGATCTGGAAGAGAAGCACAATTAATAACCACAAATGGCTTGTCTTTTCTTGCTGATTGTTTGTGAATATATTCAGCAAATAGTTCTTTACCTGTTCCAGTTTCACCCTCAACAAGAACATTGGAATCAGATTGTGCAGCTTTGTTTGCAAGATTCAGCACCCGATGTAGTGCTTTACTATCACCAATAATTTTTTCGGAATGTTTCTTACTAATTTCTTTTGAGAGAAGTACGGTTGTTACTAATAAATTTCTATGTTCAATCGCTCTGTTTACGGTTAAGACAAGTTCTTCAAACTCATATGGTTTGTTTATATAGTCATAAGCACCATTTTTAATACACTGGATAGCTTTCTTCATATCCGATTGGGCTGAAAGAATAATAACCTGAATGTTATAACCCGAATCTTTTATAAATTTTAAAACGTCTTCTCCCTGTACTTCCCGCATATTAAGATCAAGAAGAAGAATATCATAATTTTTTACCTTGACTGCCTCAATTGCGTATTTACCGTCATAAACAGCGTCAACAGTAAAACCTTCTTCTAGTAATTGCTCTTTGAGCAAATAACATAGGGTTTCGTCGTCGTCACAGACAAGAATTTTAGAGTTTTTTGAACTTTCTGCCATTTCCCACCGATAAAAAATCTGTTAGTTTGGATTAAAAATGCACATTAATTATATTTGTTGTTCAAGTTTTCGGGCGCGTAGCTCAGGGGTAGAGCATCTGCCTTTTAAGCAGAGGGTCGGTGGTTCGAGCCCACCCGCGCTCACGATAGATAAAGCCACATCGGTGGCTTTGTTTATTTTAAACAATTTTTAAGAACTAATGTTTAATAATAACACATATTACCAAAAACAGCAAGTTTAGGTGTTTTTAAGTATTTTCAATCTTCATTTAATATCGATTAAATAACATACTTCACGGTTTATATTAGGATTAGTTTTGGGTGAGATAGTTTACAAAACATTAATCAGGTTTATCTTAGTATTAATTACACTATGGTTGGGTAAAGACTTTTTTGGTGAAAAGTTTTTCTGGATAATAAGTGTTCTGGCCATATATTTATTCGTTTTTCATCCAGCATATTTATCTTACACGAAATTTATTGAAGAAAATAAAAATGTAGTTACCAATAGTTTGTGTTCCTCTTGTAAACATTTTGATGAATCTGCTGTATTATGTACAAAGTATGATAAACATCCCACCGAAAATTTTATTCCTTGCGAGGGAACAGCGTGGGAACCCAAATAAAATATCCTAAACTATTTTAGTAATTAATAGTTTTTCGTTCAGATAAAAATATTTTAATGCTAATTTAACAAATCAACATTACTCTTTTTAGAGATAAGTGTAACTATATTATTTGATCTAATGAAAGATTTTATAAGAAGTTTTTACTTAAAGGTTTTATGCGTTTTGTTTTAACTTTTATTGACTCATTTTAATTTATTTGCACAAGGTTTTTTACACAGACAGGGTAATAAAAAGATTCTTCTAAAATAATATCTAGCTATTTTGGATAAGACAAAAAAAAATAAAATTGTTTCTGATCTGGCTGAACAGGGAATTCACACCACCATAATGGGGATAGTTACAAGCATTGTGCTTGCTGCAATAAAAGCAATAGCGGGAGTAATGGGTAACTCTTATGCCCTAATTGCTGATGCTATTGAATCAAGCTCTGATGTGTTTACATCAATTATTGTTTTGACCGGATTAAAAATTGCACGTCGTCCCGCTGATGAAACTCATCCATACGGACATGGAAAAGCTGAACCTTTTGCAGGCATAATAGTTGCCGCCGCTTTATTTATTGCAGCAATAATTATAATTATTCAAAGTTTGCACGAAATAATAACACCCCATCATGCACCTGCGCCTTTTACGTTAATTGTGTTAGTCTTAGTAGTTATAACAAAAGAACTTCTTTTTAGATTTATAATAAAAGTTGGTAATTCGGTTGATAGCGTAGCGGTAAAAAATGATGCATGGCATCACAGGAGCGATGCGATTACATCCGGAGCCGCATTTATTGGAATTGCTATTGCACTCATTGGTGGTACTGGATATGAACAAGCTGACGATTATGCTGCTTTGGGTGCTTCGGCTATTATAATTTTTAATGCATATAGATTATTTAAACCTGCATTGTTTGAAATTATGGATGCAGCACCATCACCGGAAGTAATAAAAAATGTTATTGAAGCTTCACTTAAAGTTGATGGTGTGGTTGCAATAGATAAATGCTTTGCAAGGAAAATGGGATTCCAATACTATATAGATATGCATGTAATTGTTGATGGAAACATTTCTGTTCACAATGGGCATGAAATATCGCATAAAGTAAAAGATAACTTAGTTGATACTTTTCAGAACATTTCAGATGTTCTTATTCACATCGAACCAGCTACTGAGGAAAGATTAAAGCGCAAGCATATTATTGAGCAAACGCAACCTAAGTAGGCATCAAAAATTTCTCATAGAGTGTTAGTCAATAAAGCATTTAAGTCCATTCTCT
Source organism: Ignavibacteriales bacterium (assembly GCA_038214015.1). GTDB lineage: Bacteria > Bacteroidota > Ignavibacteria > Ignavibacteriales > Ignavibacteriaceae > IGN3. Next base: position 8,901 of record JBBQSH010000101.1, read on the forward strand.
TTGATAAACAATTAATGCTGGCAACTAATAAGTCTCATTTCTTTTGCACCCTTGTCACTATAATTGGCATCTTACACACTAAGAATTTGATATCTAATAATTACTTTAATTAAATTAAAAAGGAGTTCATTGTGAAAGCAAATGTAGGTGGTTCAGATCGTATTATTCGTTTTGTTTTAGGAGCAGTTATTATTGCTCTTGGGATTTACTTTAAAAGCTGGTGGGGTGTTGTTGGTGTAGTTCCAATAATGACAGGTTTATTAAACTTTTGTCCCGCTTACAGTCTAATCGGTGTTTCTACAATGAAAAAAATTGAAACTGAAAAGTTAAAAGTTTAGCATAATTAAAATAAAAAGGGTGTTAGTGCCCTTTTAATTTAACTTCTGTTGGTTTCACTTTTTTAGATTTATTAAAAAATCCCGGGATAATCATTCCGATTAGCATTCCAACAACTAAAGTAATTATTAACAAAAGAAGTTTGGATATATCTACTTTCCAAAATAAAAAGTGTACAGGAATAATCTCAACATTTTGAATGCACACTATTATAAATAGTGCCAGCAAGAATATAATACTGATATATTTAAGGTTCATTTAATTCTCCATTCACATTATTTAACTTAATTTTATATCTCTTTAACATTTGATACGAAAAAAAAATGCCAGATCGTTTTGGATATGGCATATAAAAGACTATAAGAAATTTTTATTCTACATAAGCTAACCAGTAACCGCCAATACTATATATTTTTGAATCAGACCAAGTTTTTATTTTAACTGTAAATCCATCTCGGGAAACAGAAAGAATTTCCACGCTGTATCTGCTGTTAAATGCTTTATCTGCATCTAATTGACTAACAGAAACCATAACTTTGGGTTTTACATCATAAGGTTTTACAAAATTAACTTCAATTGTGGTCGATCTATCACCCGTGTTTGTATCTAGATTATAACCAGCATTTCCTACGCTTGATACCCACTGACCACTCTGAGTTTGAGCAGAAGCCATTACTGAAAAAGCAACAATAAATAAAACTACTGTAAGAACTGATAATTTTCTCATTTTTCCTCCTGAAATATTGTTAATGAATTGGAACTGTTTTTATTAGCATAAATCTTAAATAAAATTTAATTGTTTGAAATTTTATTTCCTAATGTGTTTTGTTAACAAGGAACAAAAACCTTCTGCTTAAAGTATAAAAACCAAAATCATTATTTCTTAAAATTTTTTAGGAGGAATGATCATGGCAATCTTAAAAACAAAAAAAGCTGATTTGAATATTCACTACAAAAAATATTTTCAAATCAGTACAATTATTGTTCTTATACTGCTAATAGCAGCTTTCAAATTTTCACCTATGGCATCTGAAACAATGATGTTGAAAGAAAAACCTGGAATTATTTTAACCACAATTGACATTCCATTAACCGAACAAAACACAAAACCAAAACCTCCTCCTAAACCGCAAATTCCAGAAGTTGCCGTTGTAGAGCACATCGTTGATATTGAATTTGATCCGACAGATATAGATTTAACTGCAAACCTCGATTTACCACTAGATTTAAAGAAACCATCTAACAGAATTATTGAGGAGGAAGCCGATATTCCATTCTTTGCCGTTGAGGTTAAGCCAGAAATAATCGGCGGATTAGAAAGTATCCTTAAAAATGTTCATTACACTGAAATTGCTAGGAGGGCACAAATTGAAGGAAGAGTAAGCATTGGCTTTGTTGTAAATAAAACTGGAGAGGTTGAAGATGCAAAAGTGTTAAAGGGAATATCAGAGGATTTGGATATGATTGCTCTTAATGCTGTTAAAAAAGTTAAATTTACTCCGGGCTTGCAGCGAGGAAAACCAGTAAAGGTTACAATGGTAATTCCAATATTATTTAAATTAAAATAATATTTGATGCGTTAGTTTACTTTACAGATCAACCCTTTAAGATAAAGTCCCTCAGGAAAGTTTGTTAACATTGAGTGGTCTGGAGACTGAGTTAAATATTTTAAGATATGAACCTCTCTATCGGTATCTGCAGCAGCATCAGCAATTATTTTTTTAAAGAGATCTGGGACGATATGACCGGAACATGAAAAGGAAAACAACTCACCATTCTTCTTTAAAAGTTTTAATGCTAAAAGATTAATATCCTTATATCCTCTGGCGGCTTTTTCAATCTGGCTAACTGATTCTGCAAACTTTGGTGGATCAAGAATAATAACATCAAATTGTTTGTCTGTATCACGCAGCTTTCTTAAATATTTAAATACATCATCATGAATATTTTCATACCTTGATGAATCAATATCGTTCAGAGCTAAGTTCTTTTCAGCAAGGGTTAATGATTCGGCAGAGGAATCTACATTAATAACCTTTCTAGCTCCTGCATTAATGGCATAAACAGAAAAACCTCCGGTGTATGAGAAGCAATTAAGTATTTCCTTTCCTGAAGAAAATTGTTCTAATATTTTTCTATTATCACGTTGATCAAGATAGAATCCTGTTTTATGTCCAAGATTAGCATCAACTAAAAACTTATTTCCATTTTCAATAATTTCTATATACTCTTCTGGTTCTTTACCATAAAGATTTCCCTTGGATTGTTGCAATCCTTCTTTTTCTCTTACCTCCACATCAGAACGCTCAAATATTCCGGTTGGATTAAAATGGCTGATAAGAATTTCAACTATTTCTTTTTTCCAAAACTCAGCACCAGCAGACAAAAATTGGCAGACCAAATAATCGTCATACTTATCAACAACAAGTCCGGGTAAAGAATCACCTTCAGCATTAATGACTCGATAAGCATTTGTTGTTGCATCGTTTATAATTTGCTTTCGAAATTCTGCTGCATCTTTAATTTTCTTCTGAAAAAAATCCCTATCTATTTTATCTTCTGGATCAAAAGACAAAACGCGGACAGAAATTTGCGAGTGTGAGGAATATGAACCATATCCTAAAAATTTACCATCTCCGGAAATAATCTCAACAGTTACTC
>JBBQSH010000102.1:0-11847 GCA_038214015.1 Ignavibacteriales bacterium
GCAGAACCACACTTGGGGCAAACTTTAAAACGTCTTGCAAATTTAGAATCACAGGTTGGACAGTGAATTTGCACAGGCGTGACTACCGGTTCAACTTTTCCTTTATCTTTTATATTTTCAACCGAAAAGAATGTTGTATCCTTTGCCCCCAAATAAAAAACAGGTATCCCAAATCGAGGATGATTCCATGCAGGTGAACGATTACCAAGTATTCTTATTCCATTCTTCACAGCCTGATCTATAGGTAATCCATTTATTATATCCGTATAAATTTTTTCTGCAAATAAAGATGCATCATCATTTCTAATTTCGTATTGCATCGCTAAAACAGCAGGAACATTTGCCTTTATTAAATCAAGAGCAATATTATTTGAAAATTCATTAAAGCCTTTGTAATGTATCCTGGCAACATTGCATGCGTTTAAGAAGACGAACTTTGGTTTTAGTACTATACCAAATAAAGCACTTATTCCTGTCCCGTCAATCCATTCAGCATCATCAGCAGTATCTGGTTCTGCAGTAGGATCTTCAGAAATTATATCTTTCCTCGTTTTCTTTAACGCTATTTTACCAGCCTCGCCGTGTCCGATAAAATGTAAAATATGTGGTGCAAATCCCTGGAACTCAGTTCCATCTTCCATTTTAATTTTATTTCCCTCGATAAAATTCCGTAACATAACATTATTGGGATCACGCAAATGTGCAATTTTTATATTATCCGATTTTAGATTTAATAATTTATTAATGAATGAATCATCTTCAATTACTTCTAATCTTTTACCATTACTACGTTTTGGATGAGAAGAAACAATTAAAATCTTTATAGGCATATCCTCTGGAGTAAGTCTTTCAAGAATTTTTGTTCCATCCAAATATCTTGTAAGCATTAATTCAGTATATCGTGCAAGAAATTCTCCTTCAAAACTATTTGTTTCCTTTGGCATAAAAATAAATTCCCAGGGAAATAAAGAAAGTTCTTTGGCACTTTTATGAAAAACTATTGTTAACCTCAGTCCAAGATTAAACGAACTGCCTATTCTAACTTTTGAGTTTTCAAATAGTTCATCAAATTTTTCTCTGATCACTTCATTGAATAACAAATAGTATAGGTGCAACCCAAGGACTTTTAGATCTTCCTGCGTACAATTAGTAGTTTCTGTTGCCGCCCATTGATGCATTCTTTCTATAGTTTTTAAATTGAGTAGATTAATCCCAATTCGCTGATCCGAAACATTACTGCCGTTACTGTCCCAGTAGTTAACAACAATATTTTCATTCTCTACAAATACAGTTATCCTACATTCTTCCTGGTTCATTATTCTTTAACCAATTTATAATTAAAAATTTTTCATGATTTCTAATGACTTAGCACGCATCCTATCCGTTTTTGTTTCGGTTAATGTTGCATCACCTCTTTTGCTACGACCGGCAATTGCTGCCCTGATTGTTTGAAGATCTTCGCCATATTTTCCAATCAAATCCAAAGCGTGTTTCTCGGTTAAATCAGGACTTATTAAAATGGCTTGGTTAAGACTTACCATGTTAGCTATGGTGCTTTTTTCGGCATCTTCTCCCGGAATAGCCGCTTCTTTTTTTACATGCTGCCAGAGTGGATAAAATGATAGAGCTGTTAAATCACCTCTATCCTCATCGTGTAAAATACTGTAGAGAGTATAATCTGCATCGCGATAAGGTTTTGCTTCTACGAGTGAATTACCATAAAGCAATTGATTGTTTTTTACCCAAAGTTGATTTTCATTTATGCTGCCTTCGGGTTTATTTATTAAAGCAAAGTAGCCTGATTTTAAATCAGCAGAATCTTCATCCATCTGAATCCGAAGACCTATTAATGGGTTCACATCCTGCAAACCAAGTAATGATTCAACACCTTCAAATAGTACACTTGCAATTTTAATATAGGTATTAAAAGCGGTTGCAAAGCTGAAAATGTTTGCCGTGTTTTCTAAAGTCCGCAATATTTTTTCAGAATAATCTCCAACTTTATATTCATACAAAATAATTGATAAAGTGATTTGCCCGCCTCTGTAAGGATGTAATCCTGCTACTCTTGTATTTAAGAAAATCATATCATTTGGCAGACTCTTCCCAAACTTTTCCATAATCTGAGGTCCAACAACAAAAGGAACCGTTTCTTCTTTTCCATCATAAGTATATTGAGATACCACAAATACCATTGGCGCAAATTCTTTATACCAGGTTCTTTTATCTTTAAGAAACAGTTCGTTAATTCTTACCTGGAAATAATATTTTTCTGATTCAAATGAAACTCCAACCTTTTCTTTTGGACTAACATTTTCTATGGGAATACTAATTCTCGTTGGTAATTGAGTTGGACTGCTTTTTGCACTATCGATGAGCTTTTGGATAAAGTTCATTTCCAAGTTCCTTAAATAATTTTATGTGTTTTATATGCTCGAAGAATTAATGGAATTTACCTCAAATAAAATTATAATACAATAATATTTTTTTTAGTGAAAGCAGACATTTTAATTATTACTTATTTAAAATTCCAAATGAAACTTTACAATAAACAGCATCTGCTTGGATTTTTATTTTTGGTAATTTATACTTTTTTTTTCTATAAGATGGAGATCCAAAAAGTGAAAGAATTTTAAAACACTTGTTCTTAATACTGATTTCTCTGACATCGACATAAGTGAATTTTATTTAAAATCTTCACGCGCTTTAGTTTGCACACGATTCTACATTCTTCAAATCCTTAATTTTTTCTTAAGCATTATTTTACTCTTCAATTAATTTTATAATAAAGGCCTTGATGATAGAACAATCATTTTTGGGTAGTGGCTCGAATTACAACAATTCTTTTCAGAAACTTTTTTCTAATTGTTAGGTAATCTTCTTTTCCGATACTTTATTTTACATCAAGATAGATGTGGTAATAATATTATATACTGCTTCGCTTGCTATCACGAAAGAATAATTAAACTCTTAAGAATTTTACCTCATACTGATAGTTTGTTTGCAAATGTGTTTTAAGTCTTATCATTCACTCTTTTGATCACACGTTCTCCTTCTCAGAATACAACTCCACAGACTTCTACAACCAATCCGTGAAAGCAATAATTAATAATATACATTGTTTTATAATTAACAATAATTTACATTTATATCCAATCAATCAATCTTTAGAGCAGGAACTTAATTATGAGTACGAAACCGGATCAGATTTCAAAACTAACCTGGGTATACATCAGTGGGGCAGGCTCTCTCTTTTTCCTTGTTCTTGCCATATTGATGATCGTATTTGCGCCCAGTATAACCGGTATCGGAATTACAAAATCAATCTACTATATAGTTTTAATTCCCGTTGGACTTACCTCTGCCGCCTTTCTATTCGGTGCTCTTCGCTCAAGTGCAAAATATTCAGGTAAAACTTCATACGGAAGCATAGAATTGACAGGACCGGTAGTAATTTTTTGCCTGGTTGTCATCGGAGGGTTTTATTTTGCTACACCCGATTCCGAATTCTTGTTAACCGTTAGAACAAATGTTGTAGATGAACCTGAAAAAATCTTGAGCCATGGTTCTCTCATTCTTGATATAGGTGATCAAAGAATTGATAAACAATTAAGTGAGAATGGTGAAGTTTCTTTTGCTGGAATACCTTCTCGTTATATGGGTAAGACTGTTAACATTATTCCACAAATAAAGGGATATAAGATTAAAGGAAATAGTTTAATATCAATCCCTGATAATCGCATTATCTATTTGGAATTAGAAGAAAGAAGAGATTCAACTCTATTGAGAGGGAGAGTAATTAATGAAATTGGCAATCCTGTTGATTCAGTTATTATTGATGTTGAAAGCGGACTTGCTTCAGCGGTTACAGATGAAAGCGGATTATTTACAATCATCGTTCCTGCTTCAAAAGGTGAAACGGTACTTTTAACAGCACTAAAAAATGGAACTACAGGCTATAAAGAATTTATTACGGTTCCGGAAAAAGGCTCTATTGAAGTTAGGTTTGGAATTGGATTATGAAATATTTTAATATTCTTCTAATATTAATAATACCTGCGATAATTTCTGCACAAACGGTTAAGTTAAAGGGAAAGATAATAGATATTAATAAACAACCGGTAAAAAATCTCCCAATCAGGTTTACTGCTTTCGGAGATGCAATAACAACCGGCTCTGGAGAATTTGTAATTACTATTCCTGAAAGTGTTAGTTCTGTTGATGTAGTTATTAAGGATAACAACGTTCAAATTCTTTATCCTGTTGATTCTAAAATTCCTGTTCCTTCCGATCCAAATTTTATATCGACCATTATTGTTTCGGCAGATAATAATTTAACTGGAACAAGTATGGATGAATCAATTATTAAATACACGCAGTTAGAAATTTTGTTAAAGGATGTGGGTACAACCAATACTGAGCTAAAGAGCTTCCTGGAAAAGTTTATTGAACTCGAATCAAAAAGACTTGAAATTTCTGAAACCGAATTAAGACAAGAGTTTGAAAGGAAAGATCGAAGGGATGCAATATTTAGTGAGATCTCTCCAGCTCTTAAAGAGTATATATTAAGACTTAAGAATCTGAAAACTAATTTCGAGATGTCTTTCGAACTGGCATTTGTCTCAGACTCTTCAGTAGAGCATTTAAACCGTGCAATAAGAGCATACAATCCATCATTCGATATGATATACAACAATCAAAACAAATGGCTGAACGAAATAAATTCTGCCTGGGATGACGTCTTATCTGAAAATTTTGCTACGCAGGTTAATTATATGATTGATGAAGTGCACACACCATACGTCTTGCAACTGAATGAATCTCTTAAGATCCTAAATGAGATAAGATTGAAGATTATAAGTGATCATGAAAAAACAGAAGAGCTTAAAAGAGAAGTTAGGATAAAAGTTTCTGAAATAATGAAAAATCTGGTTATTAAAATTCCAATTCTTGAAAAACGATTTAACGAGCTAATTACCCGGCTGCAGCATTCAGAAATTAATTAATTTATAAAATAGCTCTACAATAAATAAATCTTTATAAGGAGGCTTATGAAAAAGATCATTATTTCTTCTGTAGTATTCATAACATTTCTGTTGATTATGTGCGATCCGGCAGGTAACCCGGTGGATAGTAATACTCCCGTTGTTGACCCGATAACAAACACTTGGACTGTCGAAGCTGATAGTAACTATACTATCTTCTTCGTAACCTTCGATTCAACAGTTACTAGAGGAATATTTTGGGGAAAAGAATTTCATCCCACCGAAGGAGAATCAGATTTATGTGGCTTCTTTGACGGTGTTTACGTTGAATTTGATGTAAAACGTCCGCTTGGCGAAAGAACAAAATTTAAAGGAAAGTTTATCAATAGCAACAGAATGGAACTTGGATCTTCTGAAGGAACTTTATTGATTACTAGATAATTAAAAATCCGTCAATAAAAAATATATAGTTTGGTTTTTCATGACGATCAGATGCGCTTGGGTTATTCGATTATTTTAAATTGAGTTTGTAAAATAATTTATTGCCTGAAGAATAAAAATATTGATACGTGTATACGTGTGAATAACCATTTTGAGAGCAGTGCACCGCTAGCTATAAAAAAAATATTAGTCTGATTAAATAAAAATCACTTATATATCAGTTGGTCTTCCAGTATTCCATTTTTCCCCAATTCGAGTTTTAAAACATTTAAGTTTGGGCTCGAAACTTTTTTAGATCGATAATATGTTAAAAACTCCTTCAATTTATATGCTATACCTAGGGGAGCTGAGGCATAGTATACCAGTCCTTCATTCATTTGAATCTTTAATGAATATAATCCTAAGTTATCAGGATGGTTGAGAGACTGAAGGAGCTTGAGGAATTGACTGATAAACTTTGTATCACATTTTGGAACAAGCTCTTCATTAGAAAACTTAATATAAAACCATTTCATAAAAGACCAGGTCCAGATCTAATCAATTATTCCGAATAAATCAGAAAACAAAAAAATATTTTTATTCCGCATATATTATTTGATTAGCATAATTAAAATAATGCCAAATGTTTAAAATTAAATAATTAAATATTTCAAGAATTAAACTTGCAAACGACAAATCTGGTGGGCTCTTTATTAACTATTATAAATATAGATAATGGTATTTCAAGATTGAGAAATAAATAAAAAATTCCCAATGCGGCGTAACATCGAAGATTGCTTTTTCCTTAAATACAGTATAACTGCTTAAGATTACACTGCTTTTCAAACTTAAAAATTACTTTATATAAAATCAATAAATCTTTTTAATAAGAATTTTGCAACTCTATATTTGATGCCATACATTTGTATAGTGTGGAAAAGAAACTCTTCAAATCCCGATTATTTAACAGAAGCATCACTCCAAGTGACAAAGATTATTGGATATACCTTTATGCAGATATTATTTTCAGGCTAAAACAATTGGAAGAATTAAACTGCTCTTGCGGCAGATGTGCTGATGATAAACGAAGATTAAATTATTTAATTCGTGAGCTTATAAAAGCCAATCATATTCAGGAGAATCCAAAACCGATTAACTTTTCAGGTATAGGTGAGTGCGGTAGAAAGCCTTCGTATATAAAATAAAACCCTGATACCTAAGTACCAGGGCCCTGTCTTAAATCAGGTTAGGGGTGAACCTTCATTAAGTACAAAATATTATTTTAATAAAATCATTTTTCTCGTTTCAACATAGTTATTTGTCTGTATGCGGTAATAGTAAATGCCACTCGGTAAATCACTTGCGTTAAATGTAACAGTCTTTAATCCAGCATTTTCAAATCCATTGACAAGTGTAGTTACTTCCTCGCCTAATGAATTGTAAACCTTTAATGTAATAAACGTAGCCTCAGGTAAACTGAAACTGATTTGTGTTGCAGGGTTAAATGGATTAGGTGAGTTTTGTGCAAGTATATATTTTTCATCTGATTTTATTTCAGTAATGAACTCATCTTTACCCATTGGTGTATATCCATCAGAAAGAGTTTTCAGGAATGCTACAATTGCATCCTCGTCTTCTGAAGTTAATTTCAAGTTACCCAATTCTGCAGTGTTAACATTTTCGGATACTTCGGGAGGTGGCCAAGCTTCAACATCCTTCGTGTTGTAGAAGTGGACAATATCCTTCAAACTCTTAAAGTAACCGTTATGTCCGTAAGCCTTTACAAATTCAAGATAAGGTCTCTTGTCAACATTACGTAATGTTGGTACTTTGTGCTTTCCATAATTCTCTTCAGCAAATTCCTGGTAAGTTGGCATTGTTTCTAAAAAACCACCTAATCCTATATCAGCTGGTTGTGTGTTAAACGGATAAACAGGATTTTTGGGTATTCCAAGATTGTCATACGTAAAGTCCGTGAATTGTGGTGGTTCACCTTTAGGTCCTTGTTTACTTATATGACATTTATTGCACTTACCCTTACCATTAAAAAGATTAAGACCCTTCTGTTCTTCTTTGGAAAGTTTTACTATTTTCTTCAGATAGTAATCATATTTGGATGTGTAAGGATTTACTTCAGTCGATTTCTCATAGGCTGAGATAGCATCAGCTGATTTATTATAAGCATTATCGATATTATTAAAAATATCATCTCCATAAACGACTTTAAAGAGATTAACGTAACTAGAAGCCTGAATTATGGCTATAAAAGCTTCCTTACTTGGTAGATTCTGTTCCATCGGATTTAAAAATGGACCGCGTGCTTGTTCAGAAAGTGGATCACCTAATTCCCATCCTGTTGCTCTTCCATCCCAGAACATACCGCCAATAAAAAGTCCGCTCCTAGCATCGTGATAAAATACTGGACTTCCGCCACCATAAGCAGAAGTTGGAGGCTTGCGGTTTCCAAAACGAGTATTTACAGCTCCAGGATATACGACAGTCGTGTTATTAATTTCGGAACTTGAGCCAGTAAAACCAACTTCAGGTGAGTGGCAAGTTGCACAGGACTGACCTGCAGGTTCTGATAGATTTGTGTCGAAGAAAATCATTTTGCCCAGCTGTTCTTTCTCTGATAATCCTTGCGCAAGGATAAAAGATGAAAACAAGATTAGACTGAGAAAAGAAATGAATGTAAATTTTCTGTTCATACAGATCCTCCGGTATTTATTAGTTCTGAAAAATAGTTAATTGATTGAACTGGTGCTTTAGAAAATTCAAAATAACAGTTACTGTTTTGTGATTTATAATTGATCATAATGATTTGAATGTATAAAATTTTCGGAAGGCCTATCTTTTGCTCTTTATTCATTTTTCTTCACAGAGAAATAAAAATAGTTTAACTGTTAGAAGATAAAGCTTAGATGAAATAGCTTAACTAAATATTTGGGATTAACTTTTAAATAAATTACTTATCAAATATTAGACCTTGTATAATTCTGTAAAAAAGTAATTTTTTTTCTCAAGTGTGGGGTCTCAAAAAATAAGATTTGTTAAGAATGAGAACAGAAGGATAAGCAACAATTGTTAGAGGGAAAATAATAAAGAAACCCTGCAACCTAAGCCGCAGGGCCTTCTGTTAAATCAGGTTAGGGGTGAACCTTCATTAAGTACAAAATATTACTTTAATAAAATCATCTTCTTTGTATCAACAAAATTTCCAGTGGCTAGTGTGTAAAAATAAATTCCGCTAGGAAGTATTGAGGCATTAAACTGAACTTCGTGACTTCCGCCTTCTACTTCCTGATTCATCAATGTAGCAATCTCAGTACCCAGAATATCATAAATTTTCAGAGTCACCAATGATTTTTCGGGAACTGAAAATTCAATACTGGTGCTCGGGTTGAAAGGATTCGGAAAATTCTGATTTAATTTGTAATCGGTTATACCAGCTATCAAACCTGTGGATATTTTGGCCATTGGGATAGGGCCAACTTGAAAAGGTCTCATCATTTCGTGATCCTCGTGTGAAAGAATATGACAATGCCATACGTATCTGCCTAACCTATCGAATTTAGCCTGAACTCTTCCCACGTAACCAGGAGGAACAATAAACGTGTCTTTCCAACCTTTTTCATTATCAGCGGGATCTTCTGGAGTACCCAAGAGATCTACTTCTGAAGCCACAGCACCAGTACCGTATTCTCCGCTATGTTGTAATTGATCTTTTTCAGTAAGGGTAAAACCAGTAATTTTTTCACGATTAATTATCTGAAAGGAAACTAAGTGCAAATGAATTGGATGGGCATCCGCAGTAAAATTATAAACCTCCCAGGTTTCAACATCATTTAACATTGGATTTTCAGTTATTTCGTCTTCCCAAGTAAGTGAACCATCATTAAGAGTACCAAGAATGGGCTGTAATCTTCCATACTCATCACTACCCTCGAATAATGCTACTTGACGGGTTGCTGCAACACTTGTTACTAAATCAGGCAAGGCAGGTCTTAAATCAGTTCCTGCAGCTACCGTTGCCTTTGGTAAGCCGCGAGGTGCTTTTAGTCTTTTGGTAACTTGAAATTGCATAATTTTTCGAGTGGAAAGGTCATCTGCTGGAGACAATTCACCACCTTCTCCATCACTTAAGGATCCGTCTTGATTAAATCCTTTGAATGGTTCGTCTGGGCCATAATTAAAGAGTGTAATTGATTGGTTTTCAAGACCTGAGAAGTCTACCACTAGTTCAGCCCTTTCTCCAGGTGCTATAACTAGCCTATCTAAAGCGACTGCTTTTGGTAATAATCCATCATCTGTTCCAACCTGTAAGAAGTCCATTTTAGGATTCCCAAACTCCAAAATGTAAAATCGTGAATCTGAACCATTTAGAAGACGTAATCTATATGGTCTGGGTTCTACAGCAAGATATGGCCAGGTAATACCGTTAACCAATATGTAATCGCCAAAAAATTCAGCAGCAACTGTAGGGGAGGGCCAATCATCATAATCATCTTCGTCAAAATCAAACATAGGGCCAACCTCTTCGGGAAGATAAGGCAATGTTAATTGACCATTTGAATTAAAACTTCTGTCTTGAATCACAATTTCTATATCGTGTTTATGTTTTGGTAACACTCCATCAACTGTAAGTCTGCGTTCTGTATTATCTTCTAAAAGATAAAAACCAGACAGACCTGCATAAACATTTAATCTCGTTATGCCTAGTGCGTGATCGTGATACCAAAGTGTTGCTGCTTCCTGGCTATTATCATATACATAATTTGTCTTCACAAAATATTGTCCTGTAATGGCTGCCCCTTGAGTAAACCAGGCTTCTGGTAATCCGTCACTGGCAGATTCAGTATGCCCACCGTGAAGATGTGCTACTGTTGGGATATTACCCGAGGCATACCAAGACGCAACTGCGTCCGTGCCCATAACATCGTGTGGATGGGCAAGATGCAAAGAAGCATCAACTGGCAATAAATGACCAGTTGCTGGAAGGTTATTATACCAATTAACGAATACAGGAACATTGTTCTTTGCGATGAATGTAGGGCCTGGATATGTAACGGCTCCTGTTGGCCCATAACCCCACACGGTTGTCATCAAAGGATTGCCTACTCCGTCAACTAACCCTAGCCATTGCTGAGTTTCTTCCATATACATATTGAAAGTACCACCATTTGTAGCATCAATTTGAGTGGGTATAGGAAGAGGGTTTACAAATTTTGGGTGTAAACCTGCATCTTGTAGTTGTGCAAACCCGTTAATATTTAAAGCGAACAAAAAAATTATTAAAATAACAAATGAATAATTTTTACTATAAAAGTACTTCTTAAGCATAGCATTCTCCCTTATTGTTTTAGTTGTTTATTAAGATAGTAAGTGTGCAGAACAATATCAGGGTGGGGGAGTTTTTTTGGTTTTAGGAGTTTGAATTTTGAAATGACTATGAATAGTTAAAATCGAAGCAGTAAAAAATCCAGTAGTCGCTTCATTAATTATTGCTCTGCAAACATGATGATCATCATCTATAGTATTATTATTAGCATTTAAAATTTCGTTGTTTAATGATAGTTCAATGCTACAAGTAGGTGAATTAAAGTTATTATTTTGGTAATGAGCTGGGGATAAACTTGAGAAAAGTTTTAAGAATAATAATATGACTAAAAATTGCAATAAGGTCATAGAACCTGTTATGAAATAGTTTTATAAAAAATTTCAAATTTTATACCAGTAAAGAAAAATCAAAATAATAGCAAAATTTGTTAATTTACAATCATTCTCTATTCTCAATAATAGAATATTGTAAACTATGTTGTTCCTTTATGAAACAAATTATAATTTATTGTATTATAGAATAATAATGCATTAAAATAGTCAATTAGTGTTTCTTTTATTTATTACTCCTTTTTATTTAATGGAGAGAAGAATATAAATACCAAAATCTTCAGTAAGATAATTTGTAAATCTTAAGTCATTTTTTAAAAATGGGATCGTAAGTTTTATCAGCTCTATGAATAAAAAAGACCGCCACTGCACTATACCGTTTGTTGTAGCACGTTTATTTTTGACTAATAGTATTATTAATAATAGTAATTGTCTGTTTGATTTAACCTTTCAGTTCCATTCCACAATACGGGTGTCGCACCAACTATCAATTCTGTAATTTGGGTTGTCAACTTGTGCCAAAACAATCAGTCTTTTCCCAAATAGCATTTGTCTCCTCGAGTTGTTAGCGAAAATGTCAAGTAGCGTATGAGCACCTTTAATATAAAAGTTGTCCAAGTGTTCCAAGTGTCTAAACATTACAATTAGTCCTGTGCCCGATATTTCTATATACGACAAACTGATCTTACCCCCTAAAAGTAGACGTTAAGTTAAGCAACTTTTTCAATTAAATCTCTTCTGTATTTTTCTTCAAACTCCACCGGTGATAAATATC
>JBBQSH010000103.1:0-11683 GCA_038214015.1 Ignavibacteriales bacterium
TCAACTTCGATGATCGGAGAGTATTCGAATGTTCCATCAAAATCAACTTGTTTTAATCTGTATGAATATTTACCAACGCCTAAACTTTTATCCATATAAGAATAATTATTTCTTTCCGTGGTTGTTCCCTTACCTGAAACGAAAGAAAGATTTGTCCATTCATTAGTTCCGTTTAATTTTCTTTCAATCTGGAAACCGTTGTTATTTACTTCTGTTGCAGTAGCCCAGTTTAGTAGAACATTGTTTCTGTCATTGTTTGCAACAAAAGAAGTTAATTCAACAGGGATTATTGAAATTTCCATTGTAATCGGAACGGTTACTGCTGGATTTACCGGATCATTACTTGCAACAATCAAATCCATTGCGTAGTTGCCAACCGGATAATCCTCTGCACGGAAAGTTAGTTCAACATCAACAGAGTTACCGTTGAATATTGTACCGCTGCTTATATCGTTTGATAACCAATCTGGTTCTGATGCAAATTCTAATGCAAGATTGTTTACAACATAAGCTGCATTATAAGCCACCTGTAACCCATCATTACCGGCAGCGTTTTCAATACCAATAGTAGCCGAGTTAAGAGTTGCATTCATATTGTTATAGTAAACAACAATTTTTCCGTTTTGATGTAATACAACCTGGAATGTTAGTGAACCTGTAGCATTATATTTTTGCCAGTTTGTAAACTGTATAATAAATTTATTTCCATCAAGTAAACGATGAACAGTTCCCTGGGTTCTTCCGTCAAGATCATCCCAGAACATTGCAATCATATTATTTGGAACGCTAACAACAGGAATTTGGGCATTCGTATATGTTGCATTAGTTAAGGCGGTAAAACTTAAAAAACCGTTTGTACTTAAATA
Source organism: Ignavibacteriales bacterium (assembly GCA_038214015.1). GTDB lineage: Bacteria > Bacteroidota > Ignavibacteria > Ignavibacteriales > Ignavibacteriaceae > IGN3. The sequence continues at coordinate 867 of JBBQSH010000103.1, forward strand.
TATGTTTGAGTACTCAGTTCCGTAGAACTTCAAATTAAATCCAATCGGGATGGCATTTGTATATCCATCATCCAGAGTGCCGTTAGGAAATGTTACTGCAACAGCATTCGAATTTGTTGTAATATCAGTCCAAACATATTGTGGTCCGTTTGGTTCGTTACTGTCTCTCCACTTGTAACCAAATAAATCCGGTCCGCCGTTTCCATCAACACTTATTCCGCCTATTTCTAGTGGATTATCTTTTGATGATGTTTCTATTACATCAACAAGTTGATTGTATTTGGGAATTAATTTTGTGCTAATTATACCTTCTGGAAAAGTATTGTTTTCAAGTGTTATGGAAAAATCTAATGTTGATAGATCTGCAGAGATATTAGAAACAGTAACAGTATCAACAACAACATCAAAAGGATTAAGTATCTTATTTATACCTGCCGGTGTTAAAGAAATTTCTGGCGCTGCTAATGTTGTGCCTGTTGCACTATTAGATAATGACGACCAATTAGAGGCAATATCTCTTGATTTTAAAGCAAAGTAATAAGGTGTGTTAAAAACTAAACCATCAACCAAAAAGGTTTCTATGGTCCCGATTGTTCCTGGAATCGAGCTAAATTGAATTTGAGTTGCATTATTAAAAGCTATTGTATCGTTAATCGGTGAATCAGAATAACGAATATCATATCCCTTAATCCCATAAGGGGATGCATCAAAAGGTACTGTCCATTGCAATGTTATACTATTAGAGGTAACAGAAGTAGTGATTAAGTCAGTTACACTGCTTGGCGAAACAGTATCACTTAGAGCAAGATATGCAGCGTAAACATCTATCAGCCCCATTCCATAATTATTATCTTCACCTGCTGTGCCCAAATCAACCGCAGTATTGTATAATGCTTCAAGAATTTGTTTACCGGTTAAGTTTGGTGCAAATTGTTTTAGCAATGTAACAGCTCCGGCAACGTGTGGCGATGCCATTGATGTTCCACTTAGCACCTTATAACCCGTTGAAGTTCCCGATGAACGAACGCTAACTCCCGGTGCAGAAACTTCGGGTTTGATTAATAAAGAACCCGTACCGCCGCAAACTGATGGACCGCGGCTTGAAAAACTTGCGATAGGATTTGTGTTACCACCAAGATAAGATGCTCCATCAATAGCGGCAGTACACATTACATTTACGTTATTAGTATTAATGTTTTTGGGTTTTGTTATTGTAGATGTTCCAGGGCCATTGTTTCCTGCAGAGAAAACAACAGCAATGCCAGCGGCTTCAACCGCATCAAGTGTGGTTTTATATATTCCCGAACATTCATTTGATACATCTGGATCATACCAGCTATTGTTTATTGCATCAGGCATATCAGTTATAGTTGATGGATTTCCATCAGGATCTATTGCCCACTGAAATGCTGCAACTGAGTTTGAAGTATGTGGGCTCGAACAAATTGTTTTTGCCGCAATCCATTCTGCATCTGGAGCAACACCAACAGTATCGCCCGTTGTAGGAGAATACCCAACCATTGTTCCCATTGTATGGCTTCCGTGTCCATCGCAATCACTTGGTACAGTTGTTCCTGCCGGATCAAACCAAGCCTGACTGCTAGGTACATGATTACCTCTCCATTTAAAATTAAGTGCTGGATGATTTGGATAAACACCGGTATCGATGTCCATCACTAATCTGCCCTGTCCTGTAATTCCTTGTGCCCAGAGCAAGTGAGCATTGATAATTCTTAATCCTGGTTCAACGGATTCAATTCCATCAACATAATCTTTAACTTCTTCTGGTCTGTCTAATTCCAAAAGAGCGTCAAGATCCATTTCAGCGACATCTAATCTTGTCATAAGCTCATTAATAATATTCGATCTAGCCTCTACCATAAACATATTAGCAATCCAGAATGCCTCATAAGTATAAACTTCAGAAGTTTCTAATTTTTCATTAAGGTAGGCTTTAAGACTTTCCTGAGTATTTTCAGCATTTTGTTTTAGAGCAGTAATAACCTGATATGCTCTCTGCTGCATTGAGGATTTTTGGCTATATAATTGTTGGTCAAGCGCTGCTAAATCAACTTGTGAGCGAAGAAGAACGATTACTTTAATGTAATCAGTCTGGTTAGCTTTAAGTAAAGCTTGTTGTAATCTTGAACTTACCTCCACCTGTGAGTATGTGAATGAAGCTGCAAGGATCAGGACAAAGAACAGTAGTAATTTTTTCAATATTTAACTCCTTTATGTTTTACCTTCAAATTTAATAACTAATTATTAATGCTTCAACCATTTTAACATTTTAATCCATTTCTCAATCAAAAATTATTGATATCAAATTGATTGATAATTGCTTTTTTGGATGCATACATATACTTTTAGAATAGTAAAATGATTTAGAACTTATAATTCTTGAAATAGTGGATACACAAACAACAGATATTGAATTAATCCAACGAATTACAAATCGTGATTCCAAAGCTTTAGAAAGCTTATATGACAGATACAGCCCTGTTTTATATACTTTAGTTAAGCACATTGTGGAGGATAAAGAAAAGGCGGAAGAAATTCTTGCGGATATTTTCGTGATAATCTGGCAAAAGAGTTTAATGTTTGATATTAATTCGGGCAATCTTTATTCCTGGTTAATAAACCTATCAAGAAGTAAATCCATAGATTATTTAAGACGCGAAAAATCATTGATAACAGAAGATTATAATGATGAATATGAAAACGCATTTATAATTCCCAATCTTTCAACGCTTATATCTTCAAATGATTTAAGTAATACTTTTAATAACAGAGAAAAAATATATTCCGCATTTCATAGTCTAACCGAAGCACAACAATATGTTTTATCATTAGCATACTACGAGGGATTGAGTGAGTCCGAAATTGCAGCAAAATTAAATATCCCACTGCTAACTGTTAAATCAAAAATACGAGTTGCCCTTAACAGTGTTAGAGAATTTCTTGCGAAAGAGGATAACCAATGATTGATGAACATAAAATTATTGGAATGCTTCAGGCAAAAGCTCTCGGTTGTCTTGATGCTGAGGAAAACAAAGAACTGCAGCAATTTATCGATGCGGGTCATGTCTTTCCGTGGGATGAATTAGGCAGCTATCAAAATGTTGCATCTCTTTTGCCGCTTGCTTTACAATTAGAATTGCCCGATGCTGAACTAAAAGATCGCGTTGCGTTAAAACTGATTAAACTGAGTGAACAATTACGAATTAATAAGATACTTGAAGAGGATAAGTTTGAAGTTGAGGAAGAGTTTGATGAAAATGTGGATGAATTCACAAACATCCCTGAAACCTATATTGAGCCTCCGATTGAGATTGAAACTGAAGAAACTGTTGTTGAAGAGAATTTAGCAGAAGCACTAAATCCCGAAGAAAGTAATTTTAATTTAAATGAAGTAGTTTTACCCGGTCTTGATGGTGGCGAAGTTTCTGATGTCAATTTACAGGAAGATGTATCCTTTGAATCACCTTTTGAAACTCTGATTGATGAAACCGAAATTGATTATCCCCAAGTTGAAGAAGCAGAAATAACAGAAGTTTTAGCTGTACCTGAAATCCAGTTGCCTGATACTCCTGTGCAATTAGCTGATGATGAATCTGAAAATACTTCGCCATTAATTGACCAGCAATCTGCAGAAATAAAACCTACTGAAGATTCCGAGAATCCTGATAAGAAACCTGATTTGACTAAGAAAAGTGTTGTAGAAAAAGTGTTTAAGGCACTAGAACAGGATTTTGATGCATTAAAAAGTAATGTTGATGAAAGTGAAAGAAAAACTACCCGCGGACTTTTATTCGCTTATATTATAGTAGCAGTTTTGCTTGCACTGCTAATTTTTTCATTCTTTAAGTTTAGTTCTGATATTAACAGTCTTAAAGATGAAGTTAAAGAATTAAAGAATAAAATTTCTTCTTCTTTGTATTTGGAACAAAAAATTAATTCTGACCATCATTATTTCTCTTAAAATTTCTTGCTGACAAGAAAATTATTCCTGCTAAAAATAAAACCACTATCCAATAACTTTTAGCTAAAGCATACACTGAGGATAAATATAATTCAACCGTCCCAGTCCCACGCGATATCACTAACCAGATTCCCGCAAACAAACTTAATATTGAAAACACAATAGAAACACTATTTGCCTTGGTTAATAGATTTGCAATTAATAAACTTAATCCAATAACAAATAGCACAGAGGGAATAAATACAGTTCCGAAGTTTAATATTTCAAACCGCGTAAATACGAATATAATTGTGCCTGTAAGAAATAATACAGCCCCTATTACAACTCCTGTATGATATTGTTTTAGATATGATGAATAGAAAAAGCTGATTCCCCAGAACAGACAGGCGTAAGCTGTAATTTCCAGAGCGGTAAGGGAAACAATCCGAAGTAGACTTAGAAATGTTACAATGATAAAAAGTATTAATAAATAAAAATTAACAGACCGAAATATCCTCACAAAATTCTTTGCCCCATACTCGATGCAATAAGATCTGCCGCAAAAACAGCGCTGCTATTGCGTACATCCAAAATCGGATTTACTTCTGCAATTTCTAATGATGACATACAACCGCACTCCGCTATTGATTCCATCAACGAATGTGCTTCTCTGTAGTTTAATCCGCCGGGCACAGGCGTTCCAACTCCTGGTGCAAAATTCGGATCAATGCTGTCAACATCAAAGCTAACATGAATGTGATCAACTTTTTCCTTGAATTGTTTTAAGACTCGGCTGATGATTCTGTGAACGCCAAGTTTATCTATATCACTCATTGTGTAAACATTTACATTTAGCTTTTTAATGTTTAATCTTTCCTGGGGATCAATACTTCTTGCAGCTATCACCGCACAATTTTCAGGTTTTAATTTTGGGGCAAATCCATACAGGTTAACAAGTTCAGAATATCCCAAACCCATCGAAGCAGCAAGCGGCATTCCGTGTATATTGCCTGATGGAGTCGTCTCGTCTGTGTTCATATCTGTATGTGCATCAATCCATATTACTCCCAATGTTAATTTTTTTTTTTTACAATAAGATGAAATTCCTGCAATTGTACCAAGCGCCATAGAGTGATCACCGCCAATACAAAGCGGAAATTTATTTTGCTCTAAAACTTTTTCGACTCTGGCAGCAAGCATTTTAGAAGTTTTAAGAATTTCATTAAGGTATTTAAGTTTTGGATTAGAGACTTTTTGCCGTTCCATTATTTCGATAGTAATGTCGCCCGTATCTTCAACCTTGTAACCAAGCTGTTCAAGTTTGCTTTCCAATCCCGCAATGCGTAAGGCAGAAGGCCCCATATCAACACCGCGCCTTCCGGAACCAAGATCGATAGGAAAACCAATTATAGTAACTTTCTGCTGCTTTTCTTTATTCATAAAATACTTTATAAATAATCTAAAATCATTTTTATTAAGTTAAAGAGAATGAGGGAAATTTGCCATTTCAGAAAATCTTTATATTAGCGCCATTAATGACCTAATCTTTATTTACAATATGAAATTCTTTCTTGCAGCTTTATTACCTTTTGCCCGACACAAATTGTAAGTTATTTTGTTTATTGTGTTATGAGTTTGTTTTCCATTTTTTTTTTTTTTTCTATAATGCAGGTATAATAATTGTTATAAGAAAGCATAAGAGGAGATCAGGGATGCTAAAAAAAATCTATTTGTTTCTAAGTTCGTTTTTAATTTTTGTTTTCGGCTTAACTATTAGCTGCAGCACAACCGAACCGCCAATACCGCCTGAAGAAACAAAACCAACATTAACTCTTGAACTTGATGATGTAAGTTGTGTTGAAGCGTGGCTGCAATTAAAAACCAAAGATTTAACATTACCAGCAGAACTAACATTAAAACAGTATAACCCAAGTGGTGATTCCGTAACTCAGACCTTCAGTCTGAGCACCGCCGATACTTTGCTCTACATCGATTCACTTCTGCCAAACCAAAGTTATTCTTTCCAAGTATCCAGCATCGAGCATCAAGTATCCAGCATAAAGCAACCAATAACAACAATGGACACCACCAGCCACAACTTTACTTTTCAGAGCTGGATGTTTGGCACTATTGGCAGCAGTGTTCTTTATGATGTTGCAATAATTGATGAAAACAATATCTGGGCTGTTGGTGAGATTATGATTGCTGATACAAGCCAAAACGGTTACACAATTTATAATGCTGTACATTGGGATGGAAATGACTGGGAGTTAAAACAAATACCCTATACATATAATGGACAAACTTTTTATAATGGCATAAGAGCAATATTTGCATTTAATGAAAATGATATTTGGTTTGGAACTGGTAATATGACCCATTGGAATGGAACGCAATTTCTTTCGATATACATAGGAATGGGAATGTCTATCAACAAAATCTGGGGAAGTAGTAGTAATGATTTGTATGTAGTTGGCAATAGTGGAAAAATTGCCCACTACAACGGCACAAATTGGCATCGGATAGAAAGCGGAACAACATTAGAATTTATGGATATATATGGTGCAAATAATTCTAAAACCGGGAATCAAGAAATAATTGCTGTAAGCACACAAAACCTACCATTAGATAAAGCTATTTTCAGAATTGATGAGAATACTGCAACTCAAATTTCTTCAACACCTATCCAATGGGAATTATTTAGCTGTTGGTTTGTTCCAAACAGACATTACTATGTTGTAGGTAGCGGCATCTATGAAAAGAGCAATCTTGCAGGAAGTAATTGGAAAAATGAGCCACTTGATATTACCCGTTACGGTACTTCCAGGATTAGAGGTTCTGAATTAAATGATGTTTTTGTAGTTGGTGCTTTTGGGGAGATATTACATTACAATGGTTTTGGTTGGAAAAGTTTTTTGCAAGAACTTGGTACATTCAATGGTAGTTATGGATCACTTGACATCAAAGGAAATTTAGTAGCTATAACTGGCTTCGAATCAGCCCAGGCAAAAATAACAATAGGTAACAGATAACTAAATAAAGAAAGGAGTCGGAGATGGAAAGATCACCTCCATTAAAACAAATCGAGTAGTGATGCTGACACATCACTACCCGTAAATGCAAATGAAAAAGGTTCGGGTGAATAATTCAATGAATCATTCTGCCTTTTTATTTGCTCACTAAAAATATTTCATCAAATCTTAAGATGAAAGGGATATTAAAATGAAATTACATTTGATTAAAATAGTTTTTATATTTTTTGTGCTAATTTTAGCAGGAAGCACATTTGCACAAAATGTTTGGGGGCCCGAACAAACAGATTATAGGCGACCACTTCAAAAATATGGAACTGAGAATGTTTACAGTGCTGAATTAGCTGGACTAAACACCATTTTTATTATAGGAAAGGAATCTTCATTAAAAAGACGGGCTGTATATCAATGGAATATTACTGATAATGATATACCAGATGGGTCTGATATAACAAGCGTTAGATTATATTTTACATACTCAAAAAATGATCCTCTATACGAGTTTCCTGCGTATTTTTACAATATTTCTTACGATATTGTAAATCCCGATCAAACTCAAAAAAATGATATATGGAACGCAATGGATTTAACATCAAATTCAATTGGAACAATTATCGGGACAAATAATACTATAGAATATGTTTCAAGTATATCTTCTAACCCATTCAACCTTGCAGTTAAAAATTCGCTGCCAAATGATAAGTTTGTGCTTGGTATAAAGTGGACTGAGTTTTCTTATATTGATTCTCGAACCTGGAATATTTCAAATGCAACCCTTACTTTGAAAATTGAGTATACACCTCCGCAACAAACAGTTACTCTGGACCAAAGACTTAGCAATAACACACCAGTGGGGAAACTGCGAAAATGGGAAGGAACACAATTTACTCCATCGCCATTCATTAATCCTGGAACACCTTTCGATTTCCCAGTTGGTCAACCGCAAACAATTCAAGGCGATCAGGCTGTTTATTCTAATGAAAAATATCAAAAGTGGATAAGAAATACTTCTGATGAACAAAATGTTTCCAATCATCATTCATTCACGGTACAACCAAACGACTTTGGCTTTACTTCAAAATTCAATCCAACTCAATCCGGCATAACAATCAAAAACAGTCTTGAAGGAACAAGCGTGGATGGTGGACAGATTAAGTTTAAAGACCCGTGGCTGGTAGATTTTCCAGATCCACTTTATGGAAACACGCCACGTAACCAGGGTATGAGCGCACCATTTAAAAACCAAACTTCTCCTTTCATTCCCAACTATACATCAAGCTATAATGGTGATGTTTATAAAGGAATATTTCTAAATCAGAGTGGTCCACAAAACGATTGGGATGGCTCATATTACTCAGTCGGTTCACCAGCAGAACAAACAATTACAGTAAATGGGCAAAGCAGAAAATTCTATCCACTTAACTGGAGCGGCACAGGTGTGACATTACAAAATCTTGTCAGTCCAGAAACCGGCATAGTCTTTAATACTTCAAACGCAGTTGCAACAGCAACTTTAAAAGGACAACTAATGTCCAACTCAACAACGGGTATAAGCAGTAACAGTCAGCGTAAAATGGTTAGAACAGACAATGGAATTTACCACGTAATGTATGAATCAATGGGTAATGTTTTTTACACACACAGCCTAACTTCAAACTTTGATGGAGAATGGGCAGCAGATCAATTTATTTTAGATAACGCAAAAAACCCTGCAATTGAGTATGATGGAAATATTGTTAAAGCAGTACTCGAATATTATGATCCGGCATTTTCAACAAATGTAGATTTATATTTACTTACGTTTACACAACAAGCTAATGGAACATATACCAACACAGATGATGAAGTTTTTACAACTTGTCCAAGTTCATATTTTGGGTGCGCAAAACCGGTAATATCTTATAATGCGGCGGGCGTTGCACTGGTTTATAGAAAAAATAGTACAGAAGGATTAAAGGTAAAAACTAAATGGTATTTGAATGGGATCTGGACCTGGCAAGCAGAATCAACCATCCCACAGACTGATGCAAATTCTATAAACCCTTCAATCATTGGTGAAACAGGAATAATCCATATTGCATTCGAATCACAATCTTCAATAAAATATAAGTTAGCCTACAATCAGGGGCTAAACTGGTTATATTACAATGTAACAACAGTATCAACCGGCAGCGGATTTAGCCAGAACACCAACCCTTCCATAGGTTTATCTAACGGTAATCCCCAGTACGTAATGATTAGCTGGACGGGTGTTTATCTGGCTGCTCTGGATAAGCAAATTGCAAAAGAACAAGATGAAAGCATTAGAAGATATGCTGCAGTAGCTAAAGTTGGTTATGGTACAAGCTGGGGTGGTTTTAGCAATTTTAGTAATAATGTTAAATACACAAATAATAATTCCTTAAATACTTCCGCAGGATCAATTCTTGCTTGGAGCGAAAGTAATGGGCAGTACTCGAAGTATGTAAGAAGAAAATCAGATGGTACTTATGATGCAATAACTAGTCTATCTGCAAATGGTATTCAAACATTGGTTAGTAATGGCAGTGCTTTTGATAATATGAAAGCGATGGTGTTCAATACTCAAACTTCAGCACCATATTTATTAAACAAGTGCACAAATAATTTTACACAAAGCGCACTTGCAAAAGTTGGTGAAACAGAGACTATGGAAATTAGTTATGGCAGATCTGGTGTGGTTGAAAAAAGTGGAATTGAATTCTTATTCAACATTGGCGATGTTCTTCTAGACGGACAAACAATTAAATTTGTTGAAAGAGTTGATACACTGCCTGTTGCTAATTTAGAAGAACTAAACACTGCTGCAAGAACTGAATCATTTAGTCTTAATACACAAAGTGAATTAATATTTTCAAATTACTATTACGTAGTTAATAAGAATTTAGCTTCTTCACTGTCAGATGAATTTAATGTATCATTTAAATGTGAGCTGGTAAATGCCGCAACTAATCTGGTTGTTGGTGCATTTGATAATGTAACGTACAACAAACTAAATGTTCAGGAATATGCTAATCCAAGTTATTTAATTGATTGCTCAGGAATTGAAACGGGTAATTACTATTTAAAACTTACAACAACTGTTAATGATTCAGTAAACCTTTTCATATCCGATATACAGAGAGATGATGTTACGTTAGAAAAATCTAACTTACTTATTAGAAACTTTAAAGGTGAAGGAATACCAATCGTGTATGATCTTACACAAAATTTTCCAAATCCTTTCAACCCAAGTACAACAATCCGTTACCAAATTCCTCAAGATGGAATCGTAACACTTAAGATTTACGATATACTTGGATCAGAAGTTGCAACACTGGTTAACGAAGAAAAAGTAGCAGGCAAGTACGAAGTAAACTTCAATGCAAGCACATTAGCAAGTGGTGTTTACATCTACAAGATACAGGCCGGTGATTTTGTTAGCTCAAAGAAAATGATTCTACTAAAGTGACCCTTGAAATTTACAAACCCAATTCCTCCGAGGAATTGGGTTTGTTTTCTATTATTCATCCTTACAATTCTTATATTTTAACCACAAATTATTTTAATTATTAAAAGTTAATCAGACAGGGAAAAAATGTTAGGATATGACAGCGAACCATATATTAGTGTTGGAATTCTCAGCGACACCAAAATTAAATTTGAACTTTACGGTGATTTTAGTTCATACGGCTTTAAGCATTTTTTTAGTGGAAGATTTGAAGCTGAACTTGTTAACGATAGAATAGTCTGTAATGGTGATGCCGATAAAATTGAAATATCTGACGAAATAATTTTTGAACCGCAGGAACCAGAAAGTGAATCGT
>JBBQSH010000104.1:0-11641 GCA_038214015.1 Ignavibacteriales bacterium
ATGTTTCCAATCCTGCCAACTCTCGGCGTAAGCATTAAATTTTAGCTAATATCCATAGTTCGATTTAACCCAGTGCTTTTTTTATTTTACAAATCTCAACTGATAAATAAAATTTAACTTGACTTTAACAAGTTTATCCTTTTCTTTTGAAGTAACATTAAAGAGGCTTCTGTGAAAATGGTTATTAAACGTTTTACTGTAGCTGAAAATTCTTTGGCACGATTGTTTACCCCCCCCATTTTTACTTATTTACCGGGGAGTAAAAAATGGTGCTGAAATTAATATACCTGCTTATTATTCTTCTGTATGAAAATTCACAAAATTTCATACAGCCTTATTCAATCAATCTTCATTCTAAATTATACATTCTACATTATCATACCGGTTTTACTTAGCTTAAAGAAAACATTTTCTTTCCCTAATAATTATTTAAAAGGTAATATGAGATGAAAATATTATTTGTAATTGGTTTGTTGTTTTTAGTAAATGGTTTTTCTCTTGCACAGAAAAACACTTTTAATAAAGAAGTAGAGCTGCAAAAGTTTGTAGAAAAAGGCGGCAGATTCGAAGAAACAAACCCTGGCATTTATAAATTAACATACAGTGATGGCATGCAAAGAACATTTAATATAAATGCTTGCTCGAACAATGAAACAAACCCTAAAACAATAAACACTACAATAATTAATGTTTGGGAGATTGACACGACTGCTTATGCACATAAGTTTAAGTTCTGGCAGAAGCTATACATAGTTAATGACTTTACAAGAGTAGTCTTTATTGATGACATAAATAAAAATGGTTTTCTTGAATTATACGGATTAACCAAAGTAAATTGGCCTTTCGGTGGACAAGTTGAAATTCTGGAACAAAACAATCAAGGAATATTTCATTCTGTATATTCGTATGATTCCACAAGTATTTTTGTACAGGGAATTGGGGATATAGATGGCGATGGAATAAAAGAAGTGCATTTAAGAACAACCGATACCTTAAATGGAAAATTCTACAAGGCGGATAGTATTGGTGGACTTCCGACTTCTTTTGATTTTGTGTTTTACTATCAGCCAAATCAAATAGGTGGTGAAACATTTGGTGACTTCGATAACAATGGTAAATCAGATTGTCTTTTTATTGATCAAAATACTCCGTCAAAAATCGTAATTGGTACCTTTATTGATAGTCTTAATAATTTCTCATCAGTATTTGAATTACCTATTGAAAATGACGCTCCTGGTGGTTTTGCAATAGGTGACTTTGACCAGGATGGGAAAACAGAGATAGTATTTGGCACTGTTTTAAAAAAAGTTTATGTAATAGAAGTAAAAGACGAAAATGAATACCAGGTTGTCTGGCAGGGTGATGCGCCCACTTACAATGCTTATATGATCACATCAACAAATGATATTGATGGAAACGGAAAGCCGGAATTCTGGGTAGGAGGGCAGGATCATAACACCGGTATATCAACATTCTGGTGCTATGAGGCAGGTGGTCAAAATAATTACATTCCTGTTGCTTCAATAGAACTAAGATATCTTGTTTCACCTTTTACCAATTATCTTCAGGCTTCTGATATTGATAATGACGGCAAGGAAGAACTGATAATTAACATAGGTAACTACCTTATTATTCTAAAATTCGTAGGACAACCCAATCAGCATAGTTATGAGATATATTATGTTAAAATTGATGAGTTAACAGAACCAACCGCTGATTTTCAACCAGTTACAGTTTATGATCTTAACCGGGATGGAAGAAAAGATATCCTTATTCCAATGGATAAATATGTAAATCCAAATACGGTAGTTTTTTCATATATATTAGTTCGGGATACATTAACTTCTGCAAATGAAGATATCTCAGTAAATGATTATGATTACTTTTTAAGTCCAAATTACCCCAACCCTTTTAACCCAGTAACAACAATCAATTTTATCATCGGCAAATCAGAAAACACAACAATAAAAGTATATAATTCTTTAGGGAAAGAAATAGCAACACTTATAAATGAATATCTTCCATCAGGCGAAAGAACAATTCAATGGGATGGAAAAGACAATAATGGAAACACTATTTCATCTGGTGTTTACTTTATTCAAATGACAGCCGGTAATTACCGGCAAACAATAAAAGCAGTTTTGCTTAAATAAATAATTACGAAATAAAGGGAATTAAATATGAAAAATATAATAGGTTTAATTTTAATATTATCTTTACAAGTCTTAGCTCAAAATCCAAGCTGGACGTCACTAAAAGAAACGAACATTAATGCAAGTAGTGCAATTTCATTTGATATATTTTCAAATGGTTTTGGTACTCACGTAATTGTTCAGGAAAACAGCACTTTAAAATATTATAAAATGGATGCAAACGGTACAGCAGGTAATCCTATCACATTGGAAACTACATCTGTAGTTGCACCAAGTATTTGCGGGGATAACACACGCCTATATGTTGTTTACCGGAAGAACAATGAAAGTTATATTCGTACTAAATTTAGCAGCGATGGCGGAAGTAGTTGGACATATCTATCAACTAATCCACAAAACAGTAATGCCAACTCAATGGAATCTGTTTTTTCCAACAACAAATTATACGTTAGTTTTGATGTTAGTAATACTGTGTATTATTCTTACTATAATACTCAAAATTCTGTTTGGAGCCCTTTACAAACAGTATCCACAGGTGAAAATGGCAGTGTGCCAAGAGTAGCAGCCTGGTACACCAGTTCACAGGATAGAGTTATCTTTATGTATAGAAAAACAGCAACGGAAGGTCGCTGGAGAGAATGGAATGCAGCAACAAATGTTTGGGTAAACAATCCACAAACAGCATTTACGGTTACCTCTGGAAATACCAGTGATCCAAAAGGTATAGCAGTAGATGCAAATTATGTTTACAGTTATTATGAATTTACAGTCTATAATCCATATAATATATATTCTCAACGTCAGCAAAGATTAAGATCAAATAATGCAATCGTAAGTACAAGTGTAGCACAAGGAGAATTAATGGTTCCTAAAGTATATACTACTACAACTGCAAATAACATTACTCACTCAGCGTTTTATTACAATGGAACTCCTCTTGAATCAGGTTACGAAATAGGAATAGTGAGAAATAAACATATTGGCAGCGGTATAGAAGCGGATCCAGCTTATCCATATTTTGGCGGTTATGACCAGCCAACAATGATAAATATTTCTTCAACAACAAATGATGTTTTTGTAGTTTGGAAGGATAACCTAAGCATTAATTTAAGATTGATCTATGATGACCAGATTCCGCTTGCACCAACAAATCCACAATTATCTGCAAATCCGGGAAATAATATGGTGAGATTTACATGGACAAAAAACAATGAAGCAGATCTTTCTGTTTATGAAGTCTGGAGAAAAGTAAATAGTGGAGGTACCTGGCTTCTTATAAATACAACTTCAAATAACTATTTTGTTGACCCAACATACTATTATGCTCCTGGTGCTGGTGATTTTATTGTCACCTATAAAGTTAGAGCAAAAGATGCGGGCAATCATTTATCATTTTATAGCAGTGAGGTAAGTACAAGAGCAGAGGAGTTAGGAAAACAAAACGTTGTAAATTATTCCCAACTTGATTTCAATTTAAACCAAAACTATCCCAATCCTTTCAACCCAAGCACAAAAATTTCTTACTCAATAAAAGAAGAAGGATTAGTTACTCTAAAAGTTTATGATATTCTTGGAAAAGAAATCGTAACACTTGTAAATGAAAACAAACCTGCAGGATATTACAAAGCAGAATTCAAAGCTTCCGCACTTCCAAGTGGAATGTATATTTACAAAATACAGGCAGGCCAATTTTCTGATGTTAAGAAAATGTTATTAACAAAGTAATTTCTATCAAACACAACAAATAAATCTTCGAGTCCCAAAAGCTTTTGGGGCTCGAAAGTTTTGCACTTAAAATAATTTCCCAATCCGTCCAACGTTTGGTGTAAGCGTTAAATTTTAGCGGAATTTATTTGTAAATTTCCCCACCAAAATTTTCAATAATTCTTTTGAGCAAGGATGAAAAGATCAATTCTATTGTGGATAATTGCTTTTGTACTAACAGTCCTAACTGCTGCATATCAACGAATGACAGGCCCAACTTATCCGCTTTCCGGTGAAACAACTTTAAATGGTAAAACTATAAAGTACGCTCTGGATAGAAGTCACGGCGGTGAAGATGATCATCAAATAAAAATTAAAACTGATAATGAAGATGTTAGCGGCCTGCTTGAATGGAAACGATATAAAACTAACGATCAATGGCGTACTGTTAAAATGTATTACGAGAATGGTTTTCTAACTGGATTGTTGCCTCATCAGCCACCAGCAGGAAAATTAATGTATCGTATTACATTAGAAAAAGATTCTGAAAAAGTTTTTCTAAATAATAATCAACCGGTTGTTATTAGATTTAAAGGTGATGTTCCGATATTTATAATTATACCGCACGTAATTTTAATTTTTATGGCAATGCTTTTTTCCACAAGAACCGGACTCGAATTTTTTAGCAAAGAACCTAACTACAAAAAACTTGCTTACTGGACTTTCGGTTTGTTAATACTTGGCGGAATGATCTTTGGACCGATTATGCAAAAGTATGCGTTTGGTGAATTCTGGACGGGCATTCCATTCGGCATCGATCTTACAGATAATAAAACATTAATTGCTGTTGTTGGTTGGATAATTGCATTAGTTGCAATTAAAAAATCCGCAAACCCTAAAAGATGGATTATCTTTGCCTCCGTAATAATGTTCATTGTTTACTTAATTCCACATAGTGTACTTGGTTCTGAATTAGATTACAATGAAATGGATAAACAGAAAAATAAAATCGAACAAAGTATTGAATAATATTGATGAGTGAAATACAAGATCAAATATTTTCTGTAAGTGAGATTACCAAATCATTAAAGTTTATTCTTGAATCAACATTTGAAAAAATAAGTATTGAAGGGGAAATTTCTAACTTCAAAGCGCACGGATCCGGACATTGGTATTTTAATCTTAAAGATGAGGGTGCAGTAATTAACTGCACAATGTGGAAGGGAGTAAACAATTATGTTTTCTTCACTCCCGAAGATGGAATGAAAATAATCGTAACCGGACGCATTACGGTCTATCCTCCCCGAGGCAGTTACCAGATTGATGTTCGTTCAATGAAGCCTGCAGGAGTTGGTGAACTTCAGGCGGCTTTTGAGCGACTAAAGAAAAAGTTATTTGAAGAGGGTTTGTTTGATGAGGAATCTAAAAAAGCAATTCCAACTTTCCCTAAAAAAATAGGAATGATAACCGCTGCCGATGGTGCTGCTGTAAAAGATATGATTTCTGTTGCTGAGCGCAGATTTCCATTGGTAGAGTTATTAATTGCTCCTACTAAAGTACAGGGAGCCGGTGCAGCAGAAAATATTGTTGAAAATATCCGCAAATTGAATTTATTAAAAGATATTGATGTTATAATTCTTGCACGTGGTGGTGGTTCAATTGAAGACCTTTGGGCTTTTAATGAGGAGATTGTTGCAAGAGCAATTTATAAATCAAAAATCCCAATAATAAGCGGAGTTGGACACGAGGTTGATTTTACAATTGCAGATTTTGTTGCTGATCTCAGAGCACCAACGCCTTCTGTTGCAATGGAGCTTGCAACTCCTGATATTGAAGAATTAAAGAATTTTATAAAAGATTCTTATTCATTAAGTTGTGATATAATTGGAAGAACTTTAGAAAATTATCGGACTGAGCTAGAGGATCAAATTTCTTCTTATGCTTTCAGGTATCCGTTGGAAAAGATTCGAAAGTATTCACAAATGGTTGATTTGAATTTATATAAATTAGTTAAAGAAATCGAGAAGAGAATCCTTTCAGCATCAAACAGAATTTCGCTGCTTTCAAAATCGCTTGAAGCACATGATATTGATAAGACATTAAAAAAAGGTTTTACACTGATTAAACAAAATTCAAAATTGATTACGCGTAAGAATAATTTTAATATTGCAGCACCTTCAACAATAAAATTTTATGATGGAGAGATTGAAATAAAATGAGTAAGAAAAAATCATCTGATAACTTTGAAGATAAACTCGCAAGACTTGAAGAGATAACTACATCATTAGAAAATAGTGAGATTGGATTGGAAGAATCAATTCAGCTTTTTGAAGAAGGTGTAAAATTATCAAAAGAATGTTTGTCTGTCCTGGAAAAAGCCGAACTTAAAGTAACTACACTTAAAAAAGATTTAAGCGAAATTAATAATTTAGAAGATGATTAAACTTTGATTAATAATGGAGACGATTAATGTCTGATACAGTTAAATATCCTGTCCTTTCAAAAGTAAATTATCCATCGGATATAAGGCAGATGGATATTACACAGTTAAAAGGACTTTGTAAGGATATTCGTGAATATTTAGTTGATACAATTTCTGAAATCGGCGGACACTTTGGCGGCGGGTTAGGAACAGTTGAGCTTACAGTAGCAATTCATAAGGTATTTAACACACCATATGACCTTGTTGTTTGGGATACCGGTCATCAGGCATATCCGCATAAAATTTTAACCGGAAGAAAAGAAGCACTAAAGAAAATCAGAAGATTAAACGGTATTAGCGGTTTTCTTAAAAGAAGCGAAAGTGAATATGATTCATTTGGTGCTGGGCACGCAACAACTTCTATTTCTGCCGCGCTTGGCATGGCTGCTGCTCGCGATTTAAATAATGAACCGAATAGAAAAGTTATCGCAGTGATCGGTGATGGTGCAATGACCGGCGGTATGGCTTATGAAGCCATGAACAATTCCGGTGTCCTTAAATCTGATTTAATAGTTGTACTAAATGATAACAACATGTCAATCGCACCAAACGTCTGGCAAATTTCAAATTACTTTACAGAAATGATTTCACATCCTGAATACAATAAATTTAAAGGTCAGGTATGGGATTTAACAGGAAAGTTAGATCATTTTGGAGATAGGTTAAGAAAAATTGCTTCACGTTTAGAGCATGGTATTAAGGCTGTTGTTACCCCAGGTATGTTGTTTGAAGCTTTAGGCTTCAGATATTTTGGTCCTGTTAACGGTCATAATATTCATCAACTTGTAAAAATATTTGAACAAATAAAGGATTTGAAAGGACCAATTTTAATCCACGCTATCACCGAAAAAGGTAAAGGTTACAAACCTGCCGAAGGACATAGTCAACGACTTCATGCTTCAACTCCTTTTGATAAACTTACTGGTGAAGCACTAAAAAAATCTGGCGGAGCTGCATCTTATACAAAAATTTTTGGTGAAGCTTTAGTTGAGATTGTGAAAAGTAATCCCAAAGTTATTGGTATCACTGGTGCAATGCCGGATGGAACAGGGTTAGATTATCTGCAAAAGGCTTGCCCTAAAAATTATTTTGATGTTGGAATTGCAGAAGAACATGGAATTACATTCGCAGCGGGAATGGCTACTCAAGGAATCATTCCGGTTGTTGCAATATATTCTACATTTTTACAAAGAGGATTTGATCAGATAATCCACGATATTGCGTTACAAAAATTGCATGTGGTTTTTGTTATGGATAGAGCAGGATTGGTTGGTGCAGATGGACCTACTCATCACGGAGTTTTTGATATTTCGTATCTTAGGATGATTCCCGGCATGGTTATAATGGCTCCCAAAGATGAATCTGAATTGCGCGATATGCTTTACACGGCTGTTGAATACAAGAATGGTCCAATAGCTCTGCGATATCCTCGTGGTAGTGCACTTGGCGTTGAACTTAAGGAAGGATTCAATTCAATTCAAATTGGTAAAGCAGAAAAATTAATTGATGGTGATGATGTTGCATTATTGGCGCTTGGCTCAATGGTTGATTACTCATTAAAAGCTGCTGCAAAACTTAAAGAACAGGGAATTAGTTGTGAAGTTATTAACATGCGTTTTGCTAAGCCGCTTGATACAGAAATGTTAGACAAGACAGCAGAAAAATTTCAGAAAGTTATTACGCTTGAAGAAAATAATTTACCGGGCGGATTTGGCAGTGCGGTTGCAGAATATTTCATTTCAAACAATTATAAAAATGATCTGCAATTTATTGGAATACCAGACAAGTTTGTTGATCACGGCACACAAGAGGAATTACATAAAATACTCGGAATTGATCCTGAAGGAATTGTAGAAAGAATAAAAGAATTTATTCAATTAAATAAAATTAAACACGAGGTATCTCTCTGATGGAAAAAGTAAAAATCGGAGTTATAGGATTAGGAGGCGTTGCCCAATTAGTTCATCTCCCAAATTTTGCTAAAATACCCAATGCAGATTTAACAGCCGTTGCTGAAGTGAACAGGAACAGACTACTGACAATATCTGATAAGTTTAATGTTAAGCAAAGATTTTCTAATTATAAGGATATGCTTGAAAAGAGTGACGTTGAAGCAGTAATAATTGCAACTCCAACAAGTACTCATAAAGATATAGCAATTGATTGTCTAAATGCCGGTAAAGATGTGCTTATAGAAAAACCTATGGCAAGAACATATCAGGAAGCCAAGCAAATTGTTGATGCTGCAAAAAAGAATAAAAGAAAATTAATGGTCGGTATGAATCTTAGGTACAGACCCGATACGATGCTGCTGCGAAGTTTTATCAATTCAAATGAAATAGGTGAGCCATTTTATGTTAAGTGCGGCTGGATAAGAAAACAAAGCAGCAGTGAAAAATGGTTTACTAAAAAAGAAGAATCTGGCGGCGGAGTAATTATCGATCTTGGTATTCATATTTTGGATTTAGCTTTATGGCTTCTTGATTATCCTGAAATATCATCTGTATCATCGCAAAATTTTCATCATTATACTAAAAATGTAGAAGACACTTCCATATCTTGTATTAAATGCAATAGTTCTGCAGTAATTAATATGGAAGTAAGTTGGTCTCTTCCGGTTGAAAAGGATCATTTTTTTCTTGAGGTTTATGGAACGAAAGGTAGTTTTTCAATAAATCCTTTTAAGTTGTACAAGAAGGTTGAAAATGATTACATTAATTTAACACCGACTCAGGTAGACAACCCGACTGTTTTATTTAAAAAGTCATATCTTAACGAATTAAAAAGTTTCATCGGTGCAATAAAGGGATTAAATCCTGTTTTTTCTCCCGGAGAAGAATCAATGCAGCGAATGAAAATAATTGAAGCAATGTATGAGTCTGCAGAAAAGAAGCACGAAATAAAATTATAGTAAAATGAAAAAAATTCTTTTAGTTGATGATGAACCGGATATAGTTGAGTTTTTAAAGTACAATCTTGAGCAGCAAAATTTTGAAGTGATTGTTGGACATAATGGAGAGGAAGCATTACAAAAGCTTGTCGAAAAACCGGATCTCATATTATTAGATATTATGATGCCCAAGCTTGATGGTTTTGAAACCTGTAAAAGAATTAGAGAAAAAAAAGAATTTGAAAATGTACCGATCGTTTTTCTTACTGCTAAAGCCGGGGAGATTGATGAGATTAAAGGATTAGAATTAGGCGCTAGTGATTACATTCAGAAACCGATCTCACCAAATAAACTAATAGCCCGAGTAAAATCAAATCTTAGAAAAGCTGAAAGTTCTAATCTTAAAAAATCAGGACCGATAAATGTCAAGTATGGTCCTATTGATATTAACAAAGAAAAGTATGAGGTTTTTATTGATGGTGAAAAAAAAGTTTTTCCAAGAAAAGAATTTGAAGTGCTTTATTTTCTTGTAAATAATCCAGGAAGAGTTTTTGGACGTGAAATATTATTAAAAGAAGTTTGGGGTGCAGACGTTTACGTTGTTGATAGAACAGTTGATGTTCACGTAAGAAAAATAAGAGAAAAATTAGATAAACACGCCGATTTAATTGAAACCGTTAAAGGTGTAGGATACAGATTAAAAAGTGTGGAATGAAATTAAATCCAATATCTCTTCTGCGTTAGTTTATTTTAGGGAGTTTATACTTTTCCTGGTACTTATTATCGTCATTATCTTTTTATTGATCGAAAAACTTTCATTGAGCATTCCATTAATTTTACTTTTAATTGTTGTTGGGATAATAATTCTAAATCTAATCGGCAGAAGAAGAATTAAAGAAATTGATGAAATTAAAAATATCGTTTCATCAATCAGGCAAAGCAAATATCAAACATCTGATGAAATAGTTTTAACAAAGCATCTTTTCGCACTTGAAAATGAAATTAAAGAGATGTTTGAAAAAGCTAAAAGTGATATTGAATATCTTGAACGATTACAAAGAATGAGAAGTCAGTTTCTTGGAAATGTATCACACGAATTAAGAACACCTATTTTTTCTATTCAAGGTTATCTTGAAACACTTTTAAATGGTGCGATTGATGATCCCAAAGTGAATAAGCATTTTCTGCAGAAAGCAAATCAAAATACAGTTAATCTTAGCAACCTGCTTAACGATCTCATTGATATCTCAATGATTGAATCCGGTGAGATGCGGATGAGTTACAGATACTTTGATATAAATATTTTTATTCAGAGTATAATTGGCGAGTTTGTTCCAATGGCTGAAGAGAAAAACATTCAGTTAATTTTTAATCCTGTCAAAGAAGGATTACAAGTTTTTGGGGATAAAGATAAAATCAGACAAGTTTTTGTTAATCTGTTGCAAAATGCAATTAAGTACACAGATGAGGGAAGTATAGAGATTTTTCTGGATGAGGAGAAAAAATTCGTAAATATTTCTGTTAAGGATACGGGAATCGGGATTCCTGAGGAAGATTTAAACCAAGTTTTTGAGAGATTTTATAGAGTTGATAAAGCCAGATCCAGAGCGGTTGGCGGTACAGGATTAGGACTGGCAATCGTAAAACACATCATTGAGGCTCATAATTCGAAGATAATTGTGCAAAGTAAGCAAGGTGAGGGAAGTACTTTTTCATTCAAACTAAAGAAATAGTCGTGTTTTTAGATAAAAATAATCTCTCCAAAAATTTGACATAAAACCTTTGTTTTATTAGTTTTACACGCTCAAATTAGAATTTATGAGGAAAAAATGTTTGCAGTTGTAGATATTTTAGGACAACAGTTTAAAGTTTCCGAAAATACAAAATATTACGTACCACGTTTGAATCAGGAACCAGAATCAGAAATTACATTTGATCAGGTTTTATTATTAAGTGATGGTAAAGATACAAAAGTCGGCAGTCCCGTTCTTAAAGGTGCTAAAGTAACCGCTAAGGTGCTTTCACATTTAAAAGATGATAAAGTTTTAGTCTTCAAAAAGAAAAGAAGAAAAGGCTATAGAAAATGTAACGGACACAGACAGCAGTTAACAAGAATTGAAGTTACCCAGATAGGATAAAAGGAGATTTAATAATGGCACATAAAAAAGGTCAGGGTTCATCACGTAACGGTAGAGACAGTAATGCACAGCGTCTTGGTGTTAAAAGATTTGGCGGTGAAAATGTACTTGCCGGTAACATATTAGTTAGACAAAGAGGAACTAAATTTCATCCGGGAACAAACGTAAAAATTGGCGGCGATGATACATTGTTTGCTGTTGCTGATGGTTTTGTAAAGTTTGAAATGAAACGCGGTGACAGACAATACGTTAGCGTATATCCTGCTAGATAAGT
>JBBQSH010000105.1:0-11482 GCA_038214015.1 Ignavibacteriales bacterium
GGAACATCCGGCATTTAATCACAAAGAATTTGGATACGAAAAACTTTCACATTTCCTTGATGGTTTTCCACAAATTAAAATAGAGTATGATGAAGACAAGCTGGTTGCTTATGCAAGCTTAATCAAATAGCCGTTGATGGGATGCTGCGAGAAAGTAAAGTTTTATAAAATAATGAATTAACTTGAAATCATGTTCCAGCTAACATTTTAACACAGTATAGATTTTTATATAGCTTTTATTGTTAGTGAAGAAGATACCGAAGGACTTTTTTTGTCTTTAGTATGCACCGAATAAACCTGGAGGTTTCAACTTAATTACTCTTAACTTTTAAATTGTTTCCAGTTTTAATGTGTTTATGTATATTAGTTGCATTATGATTCGATTTCATCCCAGACATTACATCCTTGTTATACTTTTCTGTTTATTAAATGCATCCCCATTTTTCTATCCACAATCAATTAATTTTAATAACCTAACAGTTGAAAACGGTTTATCTAATAATGATGTAAATACTTTATTACAAGACCGCACCGGCTTTATCTGGTTTGGAACTGAAGACGGTCTGAACAGATACGATGGATATAACTTCAAAGTATTCCGTCACGAATCTGATGATTCAAACAGTATTTCCGATAATAGTATATGGGCATTGTTTGAAGATAGGCAGGGAAATATCTGGATAGGAACAAAATCAGGTGTACTCAATAAATATGATCCTTTAACTGAAGAATTTACTCACTGGAGAATTAAGTCTAATCTAACTGAAGAGAATAGTATAAATGCAATTTATGAGGACAGGGATGGGAATATCTGGATAGGCACATACAAAGGTGGTTTATACAAATTAGATTTAACAACAAATAAAATTAACAATTGGAACGCAAATTCTGAGGATAACAAAAGTCTCAGCCATAATTATGTCCTGGCAATTATAGAAGACCATAACGGTAATATAATAATTGGTACATACATTGGTCTAAATAAATTTAATCCTGATGTGCCGGAGAATGGATTTGAACGCTTCTATTATAATCCCGATGATAAAAACAGTTTAAGCAGCAACTTAATCTGGTCATTAACAAGGTCCGCATTTGACAAGAATATAATTTGGATCTGCACATCAAATCATCTTACAAAATTTAATTCAGAAAGATTAACGTTTGAGAAAATTGAAATTGCAAATCCCGATAATTTACAATATGGAACAAGCACTAACTCAATTGTAGAAGAAAATGTCAGTGGAGAGAAAATTATCTGGCTGGCATCATATTCAGGTTTGATTGGGATGAATCTTACCATAGGAAGTTATAAAAGGTTTACTAATGATGAAAATAATTTGCAAAGCATTAGTGATAACAGAATTAATAAAATAATTAAGGACAGAACCGGGGTTCTTTGGGCTGCTACAGAAAGTGGTGTAAGCTACTCAACTCCGAAATCAACTTTGTTTAATTCAATAGATTTTAGAAGTGGTGATTTTAATACTGTATCTGTTTTGAAGAAAAAAGGAATAACTGCTATCGCTCAGACCGATGATAAGAGAATTTGGATTGGTACAACTGACGGATTATATAAATTAAATCATTTGAAAATAAATCCTGTACTGAGCAAAATACCTGAGTTTGATGGATACCATATCTGGTCTCTTGCAGCAGCAAATAACAATGAATTATGGATAGGAACATTTGGAAAAGGATTAAAAAAATTCATCGACAGTGAAAATAAAATAGTTAATTGGGATTTGAAGAATCCAAAAATAAAAACAGGTTCTGTGTACTATAATAAAGCAGTGCTTGCGGATAGAAAAAATAATATTTGGGTTGGTTATTGGGGTGTTGGTGCTGCAAGGATTACTCCTCAAACAGGAATTTCAAATGTATGGTTAAATGAACCGGGGAATCCCAAAAGTATAAGTCATAATGATGTTTGGGCTATAAAAGAAGATCGATTAGGCAGAATCTGGATTGGTACCCAAGGCGGTGGTTTAAATTTGTTTGAAGACAGCAATGGGGGAATATTTCATCATTGGCAGCATACAGAAAATGAAAAGTCAGGCCTTAGCAGCAATAATATTAATACAATTTATGAGGCATCAAGTTCAGATAATACAACTAATTTAAAAGCAACTTTATGGATTGGCACGAGCAATGGCTTGAATAGAGTGGATGTTAAACAGAAGAGTATCTCAGATCCCTACGACATAAGTCTTACATTTCACTCTTACACTATTATAGATGGATTATCAGCGAACAATGTAAATAGCATTCTTGAAGATGATGAAGGAAATCTATGGCTTGGTACAGGTGATGGTATTTCTCTTTTTGATGTTCATAATAAAACATTTACTAATTTTTCATCAGAAGATGGTTTAAATGGAACCATGATGAATCCCGAATCTGGTTTGAAACTTGATAACGGATTAATGTTATTCGGAAGTACAAAGGGATTAAACATTTTCGATCCTGGAAAAATTAAGCTTTCCGATTACAAGCCCTCAATTGTTTTTACAGATTTCCAGATATTTAACCGATCTGTTAGGATTGGTGAAAACTCTCCATTAAAGGAAAGTATACTTAATTCAAAGGAGATTATTCTTTCACATGACCAAAATGTATTTTCATTTGAGTTTGCAGCACTGGATTATAATTCACCTCAGTCTATTCAATATGCTTACAAGATGGAAGGTTTTGATAATCACTGGATTGAAAGCGGCAAGAGAAGATATGTTACCTATACAAACCTTAACCCCGGTGAATACATTTTAAAAGTAAAATCCACCAACGCTGATGGAGTGTGGAATAATGAGGGAACTTCTTTATCTATTATTATAAGTCCACCCTGGTGGCAAACTCCATGGGCTTACATTGCCTATTTTATTCTTATCGCATTTGGACTTCTAGCAATTCGACGATTTGAGTTGAACCGCACAAAACTTCGCAATGAATTAAAACTTAGAGAATTTGAAGTAAGAAAAAAAACTGAGCTTGAAGAACTTAAATCTAGATTTTTTGCGAATCTTTCACACGAATTCAGAACGCCTCTAATGCTTATTAAAGGGCCTGTTGAACAAATAAAATCTGGAAAAAATGATAAAAATTTTTCAGAAAATATTAACTTGATCGAAAAAAATAGTAACCGGCTTAAAGATCTTATTGATCAGCTTCTCGAACTTTCACAACTGGAAAAAGCATCGATTCCCTTAAAGGCTAAAAAAGAAAATTTAGTTACTCTTCTAAAAGGACTTGTATCTTCATTTGAATCCTTAGCTGAGCAAAAAAATATTTCCCTAAAGATTGAAAGTGATTCAGAAGATAAAGTATGCTGGGTCGATAGAGATAAGTTCGAAAAAGTAATTAATAACCTTCTTTCAAATGCTTTCAAATTTACACCAAATTCAGGCAGTGTTAGTATAAGTGTCAAAGAATCATTAGCAAATGGAAAACAGTTTGCTGAAATAATAATTACAGATAGCGGTGTGGGTATACCTGAAGATAAGATTAATAAAATTTTCGATCGTTTTTTTCAGGTGGATGATTCAACTCAACGTTCATATGGCGGATCAGGAATAGGATTGGCGTTAGTAAAAGAGTTTGTCGATTTACACAAATGGGAAATTTCCGTTAAAAGCGAATCAGGTGAGGGAACTGAATTTATAATAAAAATCCCAATGTGGGATGATTATCTAAGAGAAAATGAGAAAGTAAAATCAAAATCTGAAATTGATTTAGGTGTTTCTATTTCGAATAAATATCAAGATGAACAATTAATTAATCCAATATCTGTTCCTAAAAATAAAAGTGATTTAATTACATCAAATAATAAACCTTCAATTTTAATCGTTGATGATTCCGAAGATGTTAGAAAATATTTATCCAGCCTGCTTGAAGATGATTACAATGTTTCATTGGCAGAAAATGGTGAAGAAGGAATTAAAGTAGCTTCAGATACCAATCCGGATTTGATATTAAGTGACGTGATGATGCCATCAATGGATGGAATGGAGTTTTGCAGTAAAATTAAATCAAATTGGATGACAAGCGATATCCCTGTAATTCTGCTTACAGCAAAAGCTTCAATTGAAAGTAAACTTGAAGGATTAGAAATTGGTGCAGATGATTATCTTACCAAACCTTTCAATTCAAGAGAACTTTTTACACGTATTAAAAACCTTCTCGAGCAGAGGAAAAGATTACGCGATAAATACAATAAAAGTCTGGATCTATTAACCGGAACCAGCAAGCTTAATAAGGCTGACACAGAGTTCATTAATAAAGCGTTAGAATTTTTAGAAAAAAACATTGATAAAACTAATTTCGGCACGGAACAGTTAGCCAAAGAATTGTTTGTAAGCAGAACACAGCTTCACAGAAAAATGCTGACAATTAGCGGACAGGCTCCGGGTGAATTCATAAGGATTTTTAAACTAAAACGGGCATCTCAATTACTTCTTGAAGGTAAATTTTCAGTAACACAAGTTGCTTACGAAATAGGTTTTTCAAGTCCCGCTCAATTTACAAGAGCATTTACAAAACAATTCAATTGTCTCCCATCAGAGTTTCCATCTCGTCACAAAAGCTTTAGTTAGAACTTAAAAGGTAAACTTTTAACGTTTTGTAACAAAAAAGCAAAACATTGAAACAAATCAGACAGCAGACACTTCTCTAATAATATACTTTTGTATTAGTTGTTGAAATTATATAAAAACTAATTATACAGTTAATTGAAACCAAAAACCGACAAAAATAATTCGGCTGAACAGTTACAAAAACGAGAAAAGCTTGTTTCAAGTTTAATAGTGGTTATATCAATTATCGTTGGAGTTCTGATAACTTTTTTAATTACTGGAATACTTGATTTTGTGAAATAGACATCAACAAATAGAAATTAATAGACGAATATCATTAATCATATTTAAAAATATCAAACAAGGAGTAATATTCATGAAAACCATTCTTTCTCTTCTCATAGTTGTTCTTTTTTCATTCACAAGTCTTAACGCTCAAAATAAAATGTCTCTCGGTGGAGGTTTAGTTGTATCATTTCCTATGGGTGATTTTGGTGAATCAGCAAATACGGGCTTTGGAGCAACTGCTGTTTTTGAACTGGGCTTTATGCCTCAGCTTGTCGGTGTCGCCAACATTGGATACATATCTTACGGTACCGACGTTGATGAAGTAAGTTTTAGTACTGTGCCATTGCTTTTCGGTGTAAAATATTTCTTCGTCCCAGGTATTGGTTTTTATGGAATAGGAGAAATAGGATTTAATTTCTTTTCAACTAGTGTTGAGGTCCCTTCAGTCTTTGGCTATGGAGGAGGATCAGCTAGTCTAACCTCAACAGAATTTACATTTGTAATTGGGGCTGGTTATCAGCTACCAGTAAGTTCGAATATCTATTTGGATTTCAACGGCACATTTAATCTGATAAGTGATTTTAACAATCTTCAGCTATGGGCTGGTGCAAAAGTAGGGTTGTGATTTTTTGTAAGAAGACATGAGTATCACTAAAAAAAATATGTTTGGTTCTCATATGAACTTCCATAACTGGAATCGGACATAAGCATTTAATACCGCCGGTAAGGCAAGCTTATAGGTTTAAATAATTTAAAAATTAAGGAGTTCGTGATGAAAAAAAATATCTTTTATAAAACATTTTCTTTTTTTGTAATAATACTTTTTTCTTTCAATATATTATTACAGTCCCAAACGGAATTAGATAAAAAACCAACCCATCTGCAAAAGATCATTTTTAAAAATTATGCTTCTACTCTTGATGGTTTGTTTTCAATAGATGATATAAAATCTAATACATCTGCAATAAGAATTAATCAAAATGGCTCTGTGGTTGATAGCGTTACAGGAAAAGATATTCTAGGTAACAAATTTAAAGCAATATACCAATACGATAGTATGGGAAATATTGTATCAGATTTAAGACAAAAATGGGATGGGAGCCAGCTAGTTAATAATTCTAGAACAACTCATACGTTTAATTCAAACGGACAGAGAACTATGAGACTGTATGAAAATTGGGATGGGGCTAATTGGAATGGCGTGAACCGTGAGACTCACACTTACGATTCTAATGGATATGAAATAATGGATCTTACTGAAAACTGGAATGGAACTACATGGATTAATAACAGCAGATGGACTACAAATTATAACTCCCAAGGAGAATTCGTTTCGGAAATTAATGAAGATTGGAATGGGAGCGCCTGGATAAACGATTGGCGGCAAACTGCTACTATTGAATCTAACGGAGATATTATTGCAATAGAAGAGGATTGGAACGGAAGCGCCTGGGTTAATGATTCAAGAAACACCAACGTATTTGATAATGGGCGTATTATTTCACAGACCTATGAGAACTGGGATGGAAGTAATTGGGTGAACAGCGACCGCACATCACTTACCTATGATTCTAATGGAAGAAGAACCTCGATTTTAACAGAAAACTGGGATGGAAGTAATTGGATAAACAATACGCAATACACATATAGTTACAACTCTGAGGGAATGAGAACCTCCTTCTTGACTGAAAATTGGAATGGTACCCAATGGGAAAGTGAAAATAGAATAACTTACACCTACAACTCCAACGGAAATAATACTGAAAACCTAACTGAAGAATGGGATGGCACCCAATGGGTTAACCAAAGCCGTGCGACTTATTCTTTTGATTCCAATGGAAATGTTGCTTCCGGTATATCCGAAATTTGGGATAACTCAATCTGGGTTGAAGGACCGGGTTCCTTATCATTTAGTGTTGAAGGACCTTCCGGTTTAATCTTTTATAGCTTTTTGGCTTACCAAATAAATGTTTATTACCGCACCTTTACTGATATATTGGAAAGTAACAATGTTGTTTCAAATTATAATTTGTCTCAAAATTATCCGAATCCATTTAACCCATCCACAACTATAGAGTTTTCCATACCAAAAGAATCATTTGTTGAGTTAAAAGTTTTTGATGTGTTAGGAAAAGAAGTTGCTACTTTAGCTAGTGATACTTACCCGGCAGGAAATTACAAGTCAGATTTCAGAGCAGAAAATTTACCAAGTGGAATGTATATCGCAAGAATTGCTGCGGGAAATTTTGTGGAGACAAAAAAAATGATACTACTTAAATAATTAATTAAACCTGAGGTAAAAAATGAATGTAATGAAATTTATATATCTGCTAATACTATAACTTTTTGCGGGAATAACTTTTGCACAATCATCATTTGAAGGGAGAGTCATCTTCGAAGTTAAAGAAGACGGCGAAAGTCAGGTTATGGATTACTATGCAAAAGATAAAAGATTCCTTATGAAAATGCCCGAAAAAGGAGGCTCGATAATTTTCGACAGTCCCAAACTTAAAATGTACGTGATTATGGATGAGCAAAAAATGTATATGGAATCAGGTATGTTTCCAATGAGTACAGCATCAGGCGGCGGCAGTATAAGTAAAACTGGAGAAACAAAAAATATACTTGGATACCCTTGTGAAAAATTTCTGTTCACACAAAAAGATATGAAAGGTGAAGCATGGATGACACAGGAGCTTGGCGCTTTTATGTTTTTTATGGAAAAGCAGGAGGAAATGCCGGCTTGGCAAACCGAAATTCTGGATGCCGGTTATTTTCCGATTCACATAACTCAGCACGATACAAGAAGAAACGTAACAAGTGTTTTTGATGTAAAAGAAGTTACCCCGATGAATCTAAGTGATGATTTATTTGTAGTGCCTTCTTCTTATAAGAAAATGGATCTTATGAACCTGGGCGGTTTAGAAAAGCTGTTCGGCCAATAACTGTATGATATTCAAAATTATTTTTAATAAGTAAGAGTTGGAGGAAATAATGAAAAAGAATTGTTTGCTTTTAACAATTATCATCAGCTTAACTATTACTGTTGGTGTCTTTGGGCAATTTGAAGATTTTGGAAAAAAAATAAAAAAGAAAGTAGAAAGAAAAGTTGATAGAGAAGTAGATAAAACCATTGATAAGGGATTAGAAGGTGATAATAATAAAAAGGAAAGTAAGAAGGATGAGACCAAAGAAACAACGACCGAAACAACAACTAGTAAAAATGCTGAAATAGAAAATAATTCAAATAATACCACAACACTAGAAAGTCCTAAAGATGAGATAAAGCTTTGGTCTAAATATGATTTTGTAGCCGGTGATAAAATAATTTTTGAAGATAATCTAGCCCGAGAAGAAAGTGGTGAGTTCCCATCACGTTGGGACCTTTTAAGCGGAAGTGCAGAAGTTGCCTCACTAAATGGTGAAAATGTAATTCACTTTAGCAATAGAAATTCAATAATATTTCCGTTAATGAATAAAAAAGATTTTCTGCCTGAGGTTTTCACTATAGAGTTTGATGTTTTTTTTGAAGATGGTGGCGCTAAATGGTTAGATGCATATAAAATAAGGTTTTTTGAAGGAATAGGTAATACCGTTAAGATAGAAGGAAAGTATGTTAATGTTATCGACATTAGATGGAATGAAGTTAAAATGGGTCAATTTGGTGGTAAGACTAAATCTTATGTTGAAGAAAAAAAGAATTGGCAGCCAAAATGGAAACACATTGCTATTTCATTCAATAAAAGATCTATGAAATTATACATGGATGAAGAACGGATGCTCAATATCCCCAACCTTGGCTATAAACCCAAGATGTTTTCTGTTGGCTGCCAATTTGACGAACGTAACATCAACATGAGTTCAATAAAAAACATCCGTGTGAACGAAGGTGGGAAAAAACTATATGATAGAATACTTGCAGAAGGCAAATTTGTCACTCGTGGAATTTTATTTGATGTAAACAAATCTACGATAAAAGGTGAATCGATGGGCACAGTAAATGAAATTGTAGAAATGATGAAAGAACATCCGGATTTGAAATTTAGAGTAGAAGGACACACAGACGGTGATGGTGACGAATCTTACAATCAAAAACTTTCCGAAGAACGTTCCGATGCAGTTAAAACAATGTTGATCCAATCAGGAATCAATGCATCACGACTTAGTTCAAAAGGCTATGGCCAAAGTAAACCAGTTGATGCAAACACCACTCCGGAAGGTAAGGCTAATAACAGAAGAGTAGAATTTATAAAAATATAGAAAGCAACTATTTGTGTTCTTATCGAAATAAAAAATTTTATATACCGATAAATAATTCAAGGAAAAAAATGAAAAGATTATATCTGACATCAGTACTTTTAATTGCAATATCAATTAACCTTAATGCACAATGGTTTTGGCAAAATCCGCTGCCACAGGGTAATAGACTAAATAGTGTAGATTTTATTTCACCAACAGCTGGATGGGCTGTCGGAGAAAATGGAACGATCTTACGAACAACTGATGGAGGAACGACTTGGACTTTACAATCAAGCGAGACATTAAAAGATTTATTTTTTGTCTCCTTTACAGATCCAAATAATGGTTCCACTGTAGGTAGAGATGGGACAATATTGAGGACGATAAATGGTGGAACAACCTGGACTTCTCAGTCAAGTGGAACTACCAATTGGTTATTTGGAGTTTCTTTTACAAGCTCAAATAATGGAATTGCTCTTGGCTCAGGGGGAATAATCCTACGAACCACAAACGGGGGAGAAAATTGGACTGAACAAACAAGTGGAACAACAGAATCGCTTAATAGCGTTTCTTTTATAGATACAATTAATGGGTTAGCAGTTGGTAATAATGGAACAATATTAAAAACGACAGATGGTGGAACAACGTGGGTTTCTCAATCAAGTGGTACAAATGAATATCTATATGGAATTTCTTTTACAGATATAAACAACGGAACTGCTGTTGGTGAGAATGCTTCAATTTTCAGAACTACGAACGGTGGAACATCCTGGGTCCCTCAATCGAGTCAGGCGACAGAAAGATTAACCAGCGTTTCGTTCATAGATGCTAATAATGGAACTGCCGCTGGC
Source organism: Ignavibacteriales bacterium (assembly GCA_038214015.1). Classification (GTDB taxonomy): domain Bacteria; phylum Bacteroidota; class Ignavibacteria; order Ignavibacteriales; family Ignavibacteriaceae; genus IGN3. The sequence goes on from JBBQSH010000105.1 coordinate 9,944, forward strand.
TTTTACGGATCAATTATCAGGACAACAAACGGGGGTGCATCCTGGAGCTTTCAATCAGATGATGCGTACATAGATTTGTATGGAGTTTCTTTTGTAGATTTAAACAACGGGACGGCTGTTGGTGATTATGGAAGAATTATAAGAACAACTGATGGTGGATTAACCTGGGATTCTCAATCGAACGGAACAACAAGCAATCTTCTTTATACTACATCATTTATCAACACAACTAATGGTCTGGTTGCAGGTACTGATGGTATAATCTTAAACACGACAAATGGAGGAACAACCTGGACATCCCAGGAAACAGGAACAGATCTGTTTGGAATATCATTAATTGATGCAGATATTGGTGTCGCTGTAGGTTATAATGGAACTATTCTAAATACAACAAATGGAGGACAATCCTGGAATTCTCAATCAAGTGGTACTAGTGAGCATTTATATGGTGTTTCTTTTGTTAATGCAAATATTGGAATGGTTGTAGGAAATGCCGGGACAATTCTTAAAACAACTAATGCAGGTGCAGCCTGGATTCCTCAAATAAGCGGAACATCAGATAGATTGATTGAGGTTTCTTTTACAGATGTTAATAATGCAACAATTGTAAGTAGAAGTGGCATAGTACTCAGTACTACGGATGGTGGGTCAACCTGGAATTCTCAAGCAAGCGGAACCTCCGGAAGCTTAAATGGAGTTTCTATAATAGATGCCAATAACATAGCTACCGTGGCTAATCAAGGAAAAGTTTTTATAACGACTGACGGAGGAAGTAATTGGACTTGGCTAACAAGTGGAACAAACCAAAATTTGTTTGGAGTTTTCTTTATTGACTCTAATAATGGAACGGTTATTGGAGGGGGCGGAATAATTCTTAGAACTGCAGACGGAGGAACCACCTGGAATTTGCAATCAAGCCCTACAAGTAATTTGCTGTATGATGTTTTATTTATGGATGCCACCAATGGAATTGCTGTTGGTAGCTTTGGAACAATTCTGCATACAACAAACGGAGGCGTAACTTTTATAAATGAGGAACAGACTAATGCTGTACCTGAAGGTTTTATGCTTTCGCAAAATTATCCAAATCCGTTTAATCCAAGTACAAAAATCAGTTGGCAGTCTCCAGTCGGCAGTCATCAAACATTAAAAATTTATGATATGCTTGGTAATGAAGTTGCAACACTTGTTGATGAATACAAACCTGTAGGAAGTTATGAAGTTGATTTTAATGCTTCCCAACTTACATCAGGGGTTTATTTCTACAAGCTGCAGGCAGGATCTTTTGTGGAGACAAAGAAGATGATACTGCTAAGATGATTTATTTCAATTAATAGTAATCTATATTACCCCTGTCATTTAATTATTGATAGGGGTTTTTATTTACTGTCTAATTCAATATTTCATTATATAACATTTTCCATTATCTTACTAAAAACCTTTTCTACAATCAATCAGATATAAACAATTAATGAAAATTAAGATCGGAAAATATTTTTTTTCTGTTTTACTAATTGTACTACTTTCTAATATTGTCTG
>JBBQSH010000106.1:0-11058 GCA_038214015.1 Ignavibacteriales bacterium
ATTTGGTTTACGAGTCTTTCCGTAAAGAGAATAAACGGGAAGCTTTGTTGCATCATCAATATAAAAATCAACTAAATCACCTGCAGAGTAATTCCCACGCACGCCGTGTTCAGGTCCGTATAATGAGGTTAGATTTACTTCATTTGATTCAAACAAAATATCTATTGTTGATTTTAATTTGCTGTCAACTCCCGTTGGATTAGTAACCAATCCAACTCGCTTACCTTTTAGAATATCAAAATTTCTTTCACGTAAAACTTCTATCCCTGTATTTACTTTAGATGAAATAATTTCTTTTGCTGAATTTAATTCTGTCTCGACCATTTTTATGAATGAGCCATCTTCAAAATGTTTATATAAATTTGTACCCGGACAAAGTGTTTCTGTGTAATCTTTATGAGTTTTGATGTCTTTAGTCTCTACACGATATTTTTGTTTAAGAAATGCAGTAAGTTTAACTAAAGATTTTAATGAAGCATCACTAAGTTTTTGTACTTCATAATTTCCAACAACACAAATCAGAGCGTGCCCAGTTACGTCATAATCAGTGTTTGTGTCACCAGGAAAATTTATCGGACGCGCTTCATATATATTTCCTTTAAGATCAATCATAAAGTGGTAGGGAATATCAATCCATTTTTTTTCTGATCTGCTCCAGCTCTGAAGATTGCGGAGATACTGAATCATATCTTTATCCTCAGCAAATTCTTCTCCGCCGTGATGTATTGTTATTTTGTTTATTGAATGCTGTGGTAAGACTTTATCCAGTGGCTGCCATCCCCAATCTGATCTTGAAATTACTTGCATATCATTAGGATATTCCAACTCAGAAATGTTTACCATTTGTGAAGTCGAAGAACATCCAACTAATAAAACAATTGAAGTTAGGAAAGTAATAGTTAAAAATGTTTTCATATAAATTTCCATTTCTAAATTAGAACAGGAGTAAATTTTGTATTAATAATATCGCCGTTGTTTAATCCTACACAAGATGTATGGGTTTTATTTCTTTCATCAGATGCATCAAAAGTAACACCATCTTTTATATAAATTATAGTCATAGCTTCACGCATTTCATTTGTTTGATTATTTGCGGCACCATGAAAAGTTAAGCCTGAATGAATAGTTGCATCACCAGCTTTAAGCGGTACAAATATTTTTTCTTTATCAGACAAAATATTTGGCTGATGTGGATTCTTAAAAATATCAACATACTCTTTAAGATTTGGATCATTTGTACGTGGATAAAAATATAAACAGCCTTTTTCAACAGGAACATCTGTAAGCGCTAGCCACATTGTTGCAGTAAACTGTGGTTCAGCGATGGGCCAGTAGCTGCAATCCTGATGTGCATCAGTTATTCTTCCGCCTGGTTCCTTAAACAAAGCCTGATCGTGCCAAATTCTAACGTGATCGGTTTGCATCAAATCCCGAACAATTCCAGCAAAGCGTTTTGCAAAAACAAATTCTTTAACTGCTGGAAAATCCCAGCATAAAAATCCGCATTGCAGTAATGATTGTTCGTATTGAGATTTATCCTTTAGCTCTCGTTCATCTTTACCTTTTCTTAAAAGTACGGAGGATTCAATTATTTTTTTTACTTCAGGTAAAAAATCTTTTTCAATTACGTTTTCTATTTTTACAAAACCAAAATCATTGTAATAATTAACATTCTCAGATGATAGTTTTATCAAAGAGTTTAAGAATTCTTTTAGTGGTGAGCTTACCTCAGAATTAAGAATCTTTTCAGCAGTTTCATTTGAAAGTTCGTTGAATTTTATCATACTGTTTCAATTTTGTTATTAGTTAATAGAAAAATACTATGGCAATTTACAGCATAAGAAATCTTACTTCAATCGATTTTTGTTTTATCTCCATTTTAAAATCAATATTTTAGAAACAGATTTTAAAAGTTATTTAATCAAACTTGTGTAAGTTTATACAGAATTGTTATTCATACTATAAAAATCCACATAATTATTTCTTATAACAATTAAAGTTGGTTTATGGAACATTATGGATTCTGGTCTTTACTGCCTCCCGTACTTGCAATTATCTTTGCAATTAAAACCCGTCAGGTATTTGTTTCTCTATTATTTGGTATATGGCTCGGCTGGATAATTCTTAGCGGCGGAAATTTTTTAACCGGTACAATTGCAACTATCCAGGCGCTTGTTGATGTATTTGCCGATGCCAGTAATACACGAACAATTATGTTCAGTTGTCTTGTTGGAGCATTGATCGCGTTCATTCAAAGATCGGGTGGAGTAGCGGGGTTTGTAAATCTTATAAACAGATTTTTGATTTATTTGGAAAATAAAAAAATCGGTAAAAGCCGTAAGATGGTTCAACTATTAGCATGGGCTACCGGAACCGCAATTTTTGTTGAATCAAGTATTAACACTCTCACGGTTGGAACAGTATTCAGACCAATTTTTGATAGGCTTAAAATTCCACGCGAAAAACTTGCATACATTGGAGATTCCATCTCAGCACCAACTTGTATATTAATTCCATTAAATGCCTGGGGCGCTTATATAATGGGTTTGATTGCCGCACAAGGCTTCAATAATCCATTGACAGTTTTAATATACGCTTTTCCGTTTAACTTTTATCCAATGCTTGCGATGGGAATGGTTCTGTTTATTATTCTTTCTGGAAAAGATTTTGGTCCGATGAAGAAAGCAGAACTGCGTGCACAGAATGAAGGTAAAGTAATTCGTGATGGTGCTGTTCCTCTTATATCTGCAGATGTAGTTTCAATTGAGAAAAAAGAAAATGTAAAAGAGCGGGCGATTAATATGATCATCCCGATTTCAGTTATGGTTGGAATGATGCCTCTTATGTTAGTTTTTACAGGATGGGGACAAGTAGAAAATATTTCAACTTATCTATGGTATGAACAAATATTCTTTGCACTTGGAAAAGGTTCGGGATCGACCTCTGTGCTTTACTCAGTTTTAACTGCAATAATTGTTGGAGGGATTTTATATACTGCGCAAAGAATTTTTACATTTGCTGAAACTATTGATCTTGTATTTAAAGGTATAAGCGGATTAATTCCACTAGCACTTTTAATGATGCTTGCTTTTGCAATCGGAACAGTTTGCCGTGAACTTGGTACCGGTATTTATACGGCGGAATTATCAAAACAATGGTTAGCTCCAGACTTTGTTCCTGTTATTATTTTTCTTGTTGCATGCTTTATTGCCTTTTCAACAGGTACATCTTGGGGCACTTTTGCAATTATGCTTTCAATTGGAATTCCAATGGCTCAGGCTCTTGATGTAAATTTATATTTAACAGTGGCAGCAGCACTTGGCGGCGGTGTTTTTGGCGACCACTGTTCACCGATTTCTGATACAACAATTATTTCATCAATGGCTTCTGCTAGCGATCATATAGATCACGTTAAAACTCAATTGCCTTATGCATTAACAGCAGGAGCAATCACAGCGGTATTGTATTTAGTGCTTGGAATTTTGATTCATTGAATTTAGTAATAAATGATTTTAGAATTTTGTATTGCTATTTGTCATTCTCATGAAAACGGGAATCCATAAACAATAAACAAAATGGATTCCCACTTTCGAGGCAGTGTGAAAAAAGCAATTCGTCAGTATGAGCGAAGACGAAGACGGACATTTTAATATAAACCTGTCTGCCGTCAGGCAGGTTCAAAACTCGACTTCTCTCGGTGTGACATTATACATAATTTTCACACAACCACTTCCGTGGGAATGACAAATGAATCGTTTCGAATAGTGAAATTTGTTTATTAAAGGATTTAAAAACTTTATCTTGCTAATGATTTTTATAAAAATTTGATTGGAACAAGTTGTGAAATATTTAATCGGAATGGACGGCGGGGGAACGAAAACAAAAGGTATTCTTACCGATATAGATTTAAATCCAATCTACGAAACTATTGGCGGACCATCCAATTTTTTAGTGATTGGTACTGAAAAGGTTTCTGAAACAATTCTTAATCTTATTAATGAATGCACATCATCCCAAAATATTTCTTCTAGTGACATTGAAGCAATTGTTCTCGGCACTACCGGCGGCGGCAGAAGAAATGATGCCGAACTTTTAGAGAAACAGATATTTGAAGATGCAAAGCTAAAAACTATTTCTATTAATAAATTCCGAGTTGAAAGCGATGCACGAATTGCACTTGAAGGATCATTCTCTGGTAAAGCAGGAAGCATTCTTATCGCTGGCACTGGATCAATAATGTTTGGTAAAGATGAAGCCGGAGAAATTCATCGTGTTGGTGGATTTGGCAGATATATTGGTGATGAAGGAAGTGGCTATCGAATTGGCAGATTAGGATTAAATGCTGTTGCCCGATATTTTGATGGCAGATCTAAATCAACAAAAATTGCTGATTTACTTGAACAAGAATTTTCAATCTCAACTTCAGAACAACTAATAACGGAAGTTTATAGAAATAATTTTAACATCGCTGCCGCTGCTCCTATAGTATTTGATGCAGCAGAAAATGGTGATAAAATTGCTCAGAGAATACTAGAAGATGAGGCGGATGAACTTTTACTTCACATCTATTCAATGAAGATAAAACTAAATGTCTCAATATTAAATGTTTCACTAATAGGCAGTTTATTAACTACAGCAAATTATTTTTCTTATCTCTTTAACGAAAAAATTATACGAAAATTTAATGATGTTAAAATAAAAGAAGCAGAACATTCACCTGAGTTTGGCGCTGCGTTAATGGCAAAACAATTATAAAAAAACCCGTCATTACGATCCCGATTTATCGGGAGAAGCAATCTGCTGAAGAGATTGCTTCGCTCGCAAAGCATCGCTCGCAATGATAAATTAAAAATGGAGTTTTATGTCAGATCAAAAAACAACTACTAGAAATCCATGGGCATGGATTCCAACATTATATTTTACTCAAGGCATTCCTTACGTAATGGTAATGTCTGTTTCCGTAATGATGTATAAAAATCTTGGTGTGTCAAACACAGATATTGCTTTCTTTACAAGTCTGCTTTACTTCCCGTGGTTTTTAAAATTTGCATGGGGACCATTCATTGACATGTTCAAAACAAAAAGATTCTGGACAACCACGATGCAATTTCTTGTAGCGATCGGTCTTTTTGGAATCGCATTAAGCCTGCACACTGAAATTTACTGGCAGTTAACATTAATAGTTTTTGCACTCATGGCATTTGCATCAGCAACACACGATATAGCTGCGGACGGATTTTATATGCTGAGTTTGGATCAATCCAAACAAGCCGCTTTTGTTGGTGTGCGTTCTACATTTTATCGCGTTGCAACAATTGTTGGTTCCGGTGTTCTCGTTGTAATTGCTGGACAGTTAGCTCCGAGTATGGGATTTAAAGGCGCCTGGTCCGTTGTGTTTATGATTACTGCTGGATTTTTCATTATCCTATTTCTTTATCACAAGTTTATCCTTCCATATCCAAAAGATGATCAGGGAACATTAAAAGGTAAAAAGTTAAGCGGTTCTCAAATCTTTTTACTTGCCGGAGGATTTGCTCTTTTTGCTATGGTCGTTTACCTGGTATTTTTATTACTAGGATTTTTACTTTCATTATTTGGAGTCGGCTCACCCTGGAATACAATTGCTACAACAATTCTATTAGTAGTAACTCTTGTTATTCTGTTTAGAACATTTGTTGCAACATTTGTAGAGAAGTTCGAAAAATCAGATAACAAAAATGATACTTTACTTCCGTTCATAGAATTTCTTAAAGCATTTGTAATATTTATGCAGAAGAAAGATATCTGGAATATTCTTGGATTTCTTCTCTTCTTTAGATTTGCTGAAGCGCAGCTTGTAAAACTAGTGCAGCCATTTTTACTTGATCCCAGAGAGGTTGGTGGATTAGGTTTGACAACCTCTGAAGTAGGAATTGTATATGGAACAATAGGAATAATTGCATTAACTGTCGGTGGTTTAATAGGCGGTTATGTAATATCGCGTCAAGGATTAAAATGGTGGCTTTGGCCGATGGTAATAATTATGCACACTCCTGATCTTGCTTTTGTTTATCTATCGCATTATCAACCAACAAATTTTGTATTGATAAATCTCGCAGTTGCTGCTGAACAATTTGGTTATGGATTTGGTTTTACGGCTTATATGATGTTTATGATTATGGTCTCGCAAGGTGAACATAAAACTGCTCACTACGCAATTTGCACTGGAATTATGGCGCTTGGTATGATGCTGCCGGGAATGTTCTCAGGTGCTTTGCAGGAAATGATAGGCTACCCGAGATTTTTTGAATGGGTGCTTATCTCAACAATTCCAGGATTTATTGTGGCAGCATTAGTTAAAATTGATCCTGAATTTGGGAAAAAGAAAGAAGAACCGGTTAAAGCTTAGAACTGAATTTCACTTATGAGTATTAATATTTATAATCAAGGGAGAAAAGAAAATGAAATATTTTATTTGTTCGTTGTTTCTATTCATTGTAGTGTTAATAATTAATATGGATGCACAGACAATGAATAATGATAATCCATTCTTTAACGAATACACAACTCCATTTCAAACGCCGCCGTTTGATCAAATTATGATTGAGCATTACCTGCCAGCATTTGAAGAAGGTATAAAAATCAAACGTGCTGAACTGGATGCTATCATCAGCAATCCGGATAAACCCACATTTGAAAACACAATCGAAGCGATTGAGAAAAGTGGACAACTTCTCACAAAAGTATCACGTGTGTTTTTCAATATCAGCGGATCAAATGGAAATGATGAAACACAAAAAATTGCTGAAACTATAACACCTGAACTATCAAAGCTAAGTAATGATATTTATTTGAATGAGATTTTATTCAAGAAGATAAAATCCATTAATGATGAAAAAGAGAAATTAAATCTTACTTCTGAACAATTAAAAGTTCTTGATAATTACTACACTGATTTTATTCGTAACGGAATCGGACTTGATGAAGAAAAGAAAACCAGACTTAAAAAAATAAATGAGGAGCTAAGTATGCTTAGCTTAAAGTTTGGTGATAATCTTCGGAAGGAAACAAATACACTTGGACTAGTAATCGATAACAAAGATGATTTAGTTGGTTTACCTGATGCAGTTATTCAAGGAGCGGCAGAACTTGCAAAACAAAATGGATTGGAGGGGCAATGGGCATTTAATCTTCAGCGACCAAGTTTTACTCCTTTTTTGCAATACTCTGAAAAAAGAGATCTGAGAGAAAAACTTTATAAAGCGTATTTAACTCGTGGTAATAACAATAATGAATTTGATAATAAAGAAATCATCAAAAAGATAATTGCTTTGCGGAATGAAAAAATAAATTTGCTTGGTTATAAAACTTATGCGGATTTTAAGCTTGAAAAGAATATGGCTAAGACTCCGGGAACCGTTAACAAGTTTTTAGCTGATTTGTGGGCACCCGCATTAAAGCAATCAAAAGAAGAAGCTGCTGAAATGCAAAAGTTAATTGATGGAGAGGGTGGCAATTTTAAATTAGCTGGTTGGGACTGGTGGTATTATGCTGAGAAAGTAAAAAAAGAAAAGTACGCTCTTGATGAAGAGATGCTCCGTCCATATTTCCAGATGGAAAATGTCCGCAAAGGTGCATTTGATGTTGCAAACAAATTATGGGGTATACAGTTTATTAAGAGAGATGATATTACCGTTTATCAACCTGATGTTGAAGTATTTGAAGTAAAAGAAGCTGATGGAACTCACATTGGAATATTTTACACTGATTATTATCCAAGAAGTGGTAAGCGCGCAGGAGCCTGGGCTAGTAATTTCCGTGGACAGTCAAACATCAATAATAATTTTATAACTCCATTGATTGTTAATGTTGGTAACTTTTCAAAACCAACAGAAGGCAAACCCGCACTATTAAGTTTTGATGAAGTTAATACTTTGTTCCATGAATTTGGTCACGGTTTAAATGGATTGTTTGGCAAATCAGTTTATCCCGGTACTAAAAGATCTCCTGTAGATTTTGTAGAACTTCCTTCACAGGTTATGGAAAACTGGGCATCACATCCGGAAGTTTTAAAGATGTATGCAAAACATTATCAAACCGGCGAACCAATTCCTGAGGAACTGATTCAGAAGATCATCAACTCACAATATTTTAATAAAGGATTTGAAACTGTTGAATATTTAGCTGCAGCTATTCTGGATATGGATTGGCATATGTTAAATGATGTTTCTGAAATTGATCCTCAAAAGTTTGAAGAAGAAAGTTTAAATAATATTGGTTTGATTCCTGAAGTTGCTTCTCGATATCAAAGTACAAACTTCAATCATATTTTTGGCGGTGATGGTTACTCTGCCGGCTATTATGGTTATATGTGGTCTGGAGTTTTGGACAGTGATGCCTTTGGTGCATTCTTAGAAAAAGGGTTATATGATCAAGCTACTGCAGAAAGTTTTAGAAGAAATATTTTAGAAAAAAGCGGCAGCGATGATCCGATGAATCTTTATATAAAATTCAGAGGACGTGAACCAAAACCTGATGCATTAATTCAAAGATTGGGTTTTAATAATTAGATATGGATTTGATATAGTATTATTGTAAAGACGAGCCGGTGGCTCATCTCTTAGAATGCAGTAAAAACTTTAATTTTAAGTTTTTAATATCTATAAAATAAAGACGACTCACCGACTCGTCTTTACGATAAAGTAACAGCAAGGTTGTAACTTGTCTTTAACAAAAAAATGACAAAGTATAAAGATAAATACAGGATAGAATCCACAAGACTACCAACTTGGGATTACAGAAATGCTGGATATTATTTTATAATAGTTCTTACTAAAGATCGCAAGAATTATTTTGGAGATGTGGTGGATGGAAAAGTCATTCATAATAATATTGCTAAAATTGTAATTCAAGAGTGGCTGAATTCTGCACTTGTAAAAAATAATATCGAAATTGATGAGTGGGTTTTAATGCCAAATCATTTTCATGGCATAATTATAAAAAAAGACCAGGAAAATTTGGATAGCAATAATGATAATCAATCAAAGCTTAACTCAAATTCTTTGGGATCGATCATTGGTCAATTTAAATCTATATCGACTAAGAGAATACGTAAAGCAGGTATTATTGGATTTTCTTGGCAGTTAGGGTTCTATGATCACATTATTCGAAATGAACAAGCACTCACAAATATCAGGAAATATATCCAACTTAATCCTTTGAAGTGGGAAATTGATGAGTACAATAAATATTAATGGAATTGATGTTATTTTTTTTGGTCAAAGTAAAGACGAGCCGGTGGCTCGTCTCTTAAAGTGCAGTAAGATTTGAAAAATAAATTTTCAATAGTAACAAAACAAAGACGACTCACCGAGTCGTCTTTACATTATAAAAACTATTCTCCAAGATTCTTTCAATCCCATTCTTTCCAACAGAAGTTAAAATTCTTTTTGCACGGATAAATCCGCTTTTTCTGTAATCACTGTAATAAGGTTTTTCAGGATTAAAACTATTTATTTTAACTCTTCCTGCTGCGTGGATGAAATCTCCATCACCAATGTAAATTGCAACGTGAGTAATTCTTTCTTTTCTGTTCTCATCAGCTTTACGTCCGAAGAAAAGTAGATCTCCAACCTGCAGATTTTGCCAGCCATCTTTTGTATCAACTAATTCGCCTGTGTTTACTTGCTGGGAAGCATCCCGAGCGAGAACAATTCCATTTAAAAAGTAAACTGTTTTAGTGAAACCACTGCAGTCCATTCCTTTTGTAGATGTGCCGCCCCATAAATACGGAATACCCATAAAACGGCGGGCAGTATTTAAAATTGTTTCTCCTGTTGGATTGAGGGAATTATACCAATCATTAAAAAGTTTAGATTCATCTTTTTTAACGTAAGCAGTTCTACCATCGGGATAATTAACTAAATAAAAATCTGAATCTTCACCCATAATCTTTAAAAGATTTCCTGCAACAAGATCGGAAACCGGTTGAGAGTTTTCATCAGCTTCTAAGTATGAAAATCCATAAACTTTTGTGTAAATAATTTTTGGTGATGATAACCAATCTTTCAGTTCGAATTCATCCATAAATGCAAAGCCATCGTTATCTAGCCAGGAAATGTAACCATCCGGCGTTTGCACCAAATAATATCCATCCTCACCTTTTTTATAAACTTTAACCGGTGTGCCTAAAATTGCCTGTGTTACAAGTTCAGCAGGATGATCAGGCTTAGAGCGAAAGTTTGCGACAGAAAGATTTATTACACCGTAAATTTTATCATCTAAATTTTTTGATGGAAGTATTTCAATTTCGTCTTGAAATTTTAATCCTGCCTCTTCCATCATCTTTACAAATTCAGTTTTTGCTTCGGGAAGATTAGACTCACCTTTGATGATCATTTTGTTATCAGATTCTGTTGCTTCAAAATTAAAAACCGCAACACGTTTATCAAGGGCATATTTTTCTTTTACAGTTTGTAAGATTGAATTTACCTTTTCCATTTCGTTTTGTGCTTTAGTATTTGTAAAAAAAGTTATTAAAACAAAGAACAACAAAAAAATCTTCATAATGTTTTCCATAAATTATTTATATTCAACTTCCATATGATAATCCCATTTATCAAAGTAGATATTTCTGCCGCGCCATTCTAACTCACCACGCTGAAAATCTACTGTTTCACTTCTTGGAAAAGTTTTAGCCGGGAATAAATCCTTTGAGTAATCATCATTTATAATTAAATGATATGGATCAGTGCTTCCAAGGAAGAAATATTTTTCATCTTCATTTTCAGAATCAACTAATCCAAATGATTGATCAGCAGGAACCCAGCCATAACCCTCAAAATAAATTTCACTCCAATCGTGCAGATTAACTTCACCGGGATGAAGCATCCAGCCGCTTTGCCATTTTGCCGGAATTCCATTGTATCTGCAAAGAGTCATAAATAATAAAGTTTTAATTCCGCAATCACCATGTTTGCGCGTTAAACAATAATCAGAAATATTTTCTATTGTTGAATATTCTCTTGCACCTGCCCACGGAATATTTATCGAAATCCAAGTAAAGATTCTTTTGGCAAT
>JBBQSH010000107.1:0-11053 GCA_038214015.1 Ignavibacteriales bacterium
TGAAAATCCAACAGGAAATGCAACGAAAAGGATAAAATGTACTACATAAGGAGAAACAAGCAGATAAGGTAATATGATCTTTCTATTAATCATTAAATATTCTATTTCAGAAATAATAAGTTAACAGCATCAGCAGCATCATTGATGGCTTTTTCCGGCGTCTTCATTCCGTAAACGACACAAGCTTCATACTCCTGCGAAATCAAATCAAAAATCTCTTTTAGTACCGGAGATGCATCTGTACCACGAACATAATTGGACTGTTCAGCAAATATTTTCATCTTCGGGTTACTCGTGAAATAATTATTAAAAAAAATATCTTGATTAAGATTTTTTCTTCTCGGTAACTGATTTGTTAAAGATAATAGATCCAAATCACCTTCATCATTGATCATTGTTTTTATGTAATTCCATGCTGCTTGTTGATCTTTACACGTTTTAAATATTACAATATTTTTTGGATCTCCATAAGTATAGACTGGTCCAGTATGATTATCAGGCACAGGCATAAAAGTATATTCGTATTCAAAACCTTTTGGTTTGAACTTTTCAGCGTGTGCAATTTCCCAGGGGCCTGTAAATCTTGTAGCAGTAACGCTGCTTAAAAAAACATCCTGCCTGGCAGAAAGCTTTTCTTTAGAAAAATAATTTTTGTTATACATTTCTTGAAGAAATGCAAAAACCTCGATCGCATATTTATTATTAAAAGCCGCTCTATTATTTTTAACTAATGGTGCCCCACCAGAAGCAGCCAGATACAAAGGATAGAAATCAAAAAATCTTTGCCACCAGGTAACTTCAACTTCACTATAACCGAACCATCTGTCAACATATCCATCCCCATCAAAATCCTTTTGAAATTTCTGTGAGGCTCTGAAAAATTCACTATATGTCCTAGGAGGACCCGGTAATTCCAATTCATTTATCAGGTTGACATTATATATCAACATTATCGGATTGATCTTCCAGGGTATCTGGTAGATATGACCATCAAGGGATTTTATTTCTTCAATTACTGAACTATCACATCGCTCATACAGAAAATCAAGAAATCCATTAAGTGAATCAAGCGCAACTAAAACACCAGCCTGTGCGTATGCTTCAACATCTCCCTGCCACATATTGGAATATATATCCGGTGTAGTGTTTCCAACGACTGCGGCAAGAATGATTTCTTCGCTTGATCGTCCTTCAGGAACAGCTTGATATTTTACCTGATCATTCGGATTGTTCTTATTCCACTCATCTGTAATATTTTTTGCAAACTTTATTTCATCAGAATTATTTGAACACCAATACAATATTGCGTCACGTGAATTTTTATTATTGCTGTTGCAGCTCATTAAAACATAACAGAGTGTGATTATAATTATGATATTTAATAATGTTCTCATTAGATCTTATTCCCAGTTTGCCCAATCATTATCTATTGAAGGAAATGCTGGTCTTGGGATTAGATTTCCTCTTTTGACTACATACATATCTATAGCTTTTTTATCATTTTCAGAAGTTACAGAGATATTATCAAGTACATTTTCATATATTTTAATTGAATATTTTTTCTTAAGCTCAAGAATTTTATAAAGAATTTTCTTTGAAAGCTTTTCACTCAATAACTCAGATTGGGATTTACTTTTTGCATCAACTAATTTTATTTCTTCAGAATTTAATGTGATGGAGTTTGCTAATTCATTTCTATAAACGCTGTAAGATATTTTATCCTTCCACCAATTGGACTGCTTAATTACCCATTCGGATTTGTTAAAACCATTTTGGTACGCTTTTGCTATAAGCAATTTATCTCGCACCATCAGCCAAACTAAATCTTCTAAGGACTTTGAAAAACTTATAAGATCATTTTTTGAAAACTTAACGTATTGTTCACGGTTCCTGTACCAGATAAGAAATTCATCCAAATATATTTTGTTATTCTCTGAAGTAACTAAAATCAATCCCGGGTATTTTTCTACTCGTTTTAGGCCAAGATTTGCTAAAGCAATATCTAGTTTATTATCTAATTCCCATTCAGAATATTTTTCAGAAGGAAGAATAAATTTTCCAAGGTATGACCTGAGTACATTAAATACATCGCGTTTTATTATTGGGTTTTCTTTTGAAAATAATTCCTTAACATACTTATCCGATAAAACATCCATCTTGCTTTTAGTAATAGCATTAATGGATTCAGATTTAAGTTTTTCATACTCTGTTTCACTACTAATCATATTTTTTAAAATGTTATCAATCTTAATTAAATACCACCCGTCATCAGTATGAATTGGATTTGATGTAACTCCAGGCTTAAGAGTATCAATGATCTGAGCGAAGACCGGATTTTTTAAATAAATATTGAAGAGACTACTAATAAGTTGTCTGTCATCAAGAAACACGGAATCGTTCAGCTGAATTTTGAATAACGAATCAAAAGAACTACCATTTATAATCTGGTTATAGTAATTTGCAATAGTACTGTTATCATTTGAGTAAAGCCATCTTATTTGATATTCAGTTTGTTTTTTATCAATAACTTTCTCGATTTCAGTATCATTTATAACAACCTTCGGAGCAATTTCCTTCTGAAACATTTCTTCAGCTGCCAAATCTGATTCAATTTCATTGTACATATCTTTTGCGGTTTCTTTTTCCATCAAACCTTTATCATAGCCATCCAGAGCAAGCAATTTTTCATTGATCATATACTTCAAGTGTGTAAGTTTAGAATTTTCTGTACGCTTAGGAAAAGAAGGACCAAACTCATAGCTATAAACAAATTCTTCAGCAGTAATTTTTAGATCACCAATTTCTGCAACAACTTCATTTTTTTTTTGAGAGCTATTAATATCTTCAAAAAAAATATCCTGGCAGAAATTCTGATTTGAAAGCAAGGATAGTAATATTATAAATATCGTTTTCAATTAATATTTTTTTGATTTTATATATGAGTCCACTCTAAAAGGTCATTCTCGTGCAAACGGGAATCTAAAAGATTTAATATATGATATAGATTCCCACTTCCGTGGGAATGACACTCCGAGTATTTCTGCTTAGAGTGGCCTCATATATTAATTCGAAACACAGTTATCAAAATCTTATTCCTAAAGAAAAACTGTGAACATTTGTTAACTTTCCAAAATCTCTAAAAGCATAATCAAAATTTACCTCTGCGGTGCTTAATAGCATATCAGAACTGACACCTGCCCCAAAAGTCAATCCGCCTTCGGCATCCTTTAAGAATAAGGAATTATATCCAGCTCTGATATAAAAAACATCTATGAATGAAAACTCTGAGCCAACATTTATACTCTGATAATCATTATTTGGGATAATAGCGTCAGTTGAAATAATTAATTTATAATCATCATTGTTTATAGCGCAAGTCGATACTCCTATTTGGAAATGAAGTGGTAAACCCCATGAATCCATTTCTATATTTGTAGGAATATTTTCATTTGAACCTTGTTTATTTTCATCAACACGTAACGTGTACCTTGCATCTCTTCCCTCCATTTGCATTTCTGTTCCGAAGTTTGATATCACAGCACCAATTGTCATTCCTCCGAGTAAATCTGTTTTGAATGTAGTTCCCGCATCGATTGCAAAAGCAGATGCTGTCATATGCCAGATAGATTCTTTAATGTACTTTGCAGTAACTCCAACTGAAAATCTATCTGTTAACTTTTTTGCGTAGGATAAACCAATCGCTAAATTGGATGAACTAAAATATTCACCTGTTCCATCCGGTTGGTCAACGGTTGTTACTTTCATATCCTCCATAGATAGTGAAGTTAAACTAAATCCAAAATTTCCAAAATCTCCAAGTGGAATAACCAAACCTGCATAATCTAATTTTGTATCGGCGATCCAGTCCAGGTGAACAAGTATTGCCTCATATCTTTCAAGATTAGTAATACCCGCAACGTTCCAATACAATGCTGAAGCATCATTTGCTAAGCCAACAAATGCGCCCCCCATTGCATTAGCTGAACCGCCTACTCCTATTTCTAAAAACGATGCAGCAGTAGTACCTGTTTTGGATACATTTTGTGAAAAAAGAAACTGATTAAAAAATAAAAATATGATAATAAGTAGAGATATTTTAGAGTAAATAAAATTCAACATAAAATCCTTACACAATGATTTGGACATTTTTATTTTTATCATTTTATCACCGCAAACTTTCCGATTTTTTCACCAATGCCAGGAGCATCTACATGAAAAACATATACTCCATAGGCTATATCCATCCCATCTTTAGAAACCAAATCCCATTTTTCTTGTCCATCTGCAATTGTACTTGAATGCACAATAGTATCGACAAGTTTTCCACTTAAAGTATAAATATTTATTGTACATTCATTCGGTAAATGCATAAAATAAATTCGCCTTTCACCGCGACCAACTTCTGTAGTACCGGGTTCCCAGGAAGCTGCGCCCACATAAGGATTTGGAACTACTGAGATATCATTTAACTCTGCCAAAGCTTTGCTCTTATCAAAACTCTGCCCTTTTAAAGTAAATTCATAAAACTCATCTTTTCTAAAAGGCTTTTTGTTCACAACTTTATATACATCGCCAAACTGTGGTGGTCGTTGTTGATCTTGAGAAATTGTAGTGTCTACGAAAAGTGAAACTGACCAGCTTACATGCAGATTAGAAAAATTTGTTGTTCTCTTGCCAAGTGAATCACCAAACACAAAAAATATTGCATCATTTTCATTAAATATTCCGTCAGAATTAATATCACGAAAAATAAATTGAAAATTTTCTGTGTTCTCTGTTAAATTTTTTATTTTAATATTTGATTGAATTGGCTGGCTGAATGCAGTTGCTGGAAAAGATAGATCACCCAACCCTGGCTCTGTTAAAGTAATTTCGAAGTCAGCAGGATAATCAATTTTCTTTCCTATATATGCTGCCTGGTATCTGGAATCAAAACCTACTTGAACGATATAATTACTATTTCCGTTAATCCAGCCGGTCTTATCAAAATCTACTGTTACCGAAGTATCACTTTTAATATCAATTGTAAATCCATCAATAACCGGGGTTTGATCATCCACCCCTTTTATGGTCTGCTCTTTAATTAGGGAATCAGATTCCAAAACATTTAACAATGAAAATTCAGGATGTGCTGAATTATGATAGGGCAGATCGTCGTTAAAAATTATTCTATACGTGCTTAGATGCTTGATAGAATCGGGATTTAATATTGTGATTGAAATATTTCCAGTACCAGGTCCGGTTCCTTCAAATGAAGCAACTTCTGGGGCAAGATAACCAGCGGCAGTTGTTCTTGGCGTTATTACGGCAGTATTAATGTCAGTTGTAATATTACCATTGATATCTTTCTTTAAAGTTGTTGTTGTTTCTGATGGAGGGATTCCTTCCACAACACCTGTAATATTTGTAGTAACAAATCCCTGGTCGTAAGCCGCAATAGCATAATAATAGGTCTGTCCATTTTGAACCGTCGTATCCACAAAAGAATGTTTTAAGCCAGTATCATCACCCAGATAAAACATTGCTCCATTAACATCGATAGGATGAAGTCCTTTTATATCATCGATTACGTCAAACTGCACAAGCGGTAATCTAAAAGTTGATTTTCCGTAAGCATCTGTAATTATTTTGTTTTCTAAGAAATTTGGTTCCGTTGATCTATAGATTCTGTATCCTTCAAAATTTACTCTCTGGTAAAATTCATCAAACGATTTTTCCGCCCTGTCATCCCAATAAAGAATTACTTTTTTATCACCTGGAATAGCAGTTAAAATTGGTTTTTCAGGAGGTTTAGCAAATCGGTAATTTGCATTATAAATTTGTTGCACAGTTTTTTTTCTTCTAAACAAATCATCTTTGCTAATTCCGAAAATCATTGACATTGAAAATCTTTCAGTTTCACCTTCTTCTTCAATTTCACCGGTTGTAGTTGAATATGTATTCCTTCCATTCATGTTAAAAAGGTAACTGGAAAAATAGTTTGCCAGATTTACACCAATAAGTGATTGACCATGTGGCGCCGGAAGTCCGGAGAGAACGCCCCAATTTTCTTCATCGTTATCCAGTTCATAAGTATGAACTGCATAAATTTTAAATCCCGTTAACCCTAATTGATCAGATTCATCTTTATCCAATATTCCAAAATTGGGTTCACCTTGATCCGGTTTACCATTTGCTTCGGTACCATCAAAATCTGGTCCTGCATAATCGGTATCGAACAGTCCAAGACCATCACTTCCAACATCATTATTTAGCGGTTCGTTAGAATCCCATATCCCATTGTCGTTTAAATCAGAATATGATTTCCAGTTTCCATTTTCATCTGCATCCCAATGAGGTCTCCAGGAATATCCATAGAACTCTCTAAATGTCGTTGTGTCCTGAAATAGATTCATTAAATATGGATCTTGATTAGGATCGTTTATAAAAAATAAAGCATTATTATTTCTATTTTCATTAGTAAGACCATCTGAGTCGTTATCTTTATTGTCATCAGGAACACCGGGACTTTCTAGAAATGCATATCCCGCCATACCAACAGGGCTCCAATTCCCCGGATTACCAACATTTACTACCGACCATGCATAAGACATATCAAGCAACTCGTTATAATCACCAGCATTGTTTGATGAATTATCGTGACCTCCAATTCCCCAATCAACGTATTGTGCAAATAAAGTTTTTTCATAATCATAGGTTCCCATATTTGTGATTTCGTAATACCAGAAAATCACATCCTCAGCAAGCACTTGAGACCATTGAAAACCACGAGCTCTTACCTGCATCCCTAATCCTCCTCGAGTAGGATCATCAGCATCTGGAATGAAATTATTATTCAAGAGATAATGTCTATCTTCATTGTCATCAAAAACAAAATATGTTTCTACATCCGCGTTAAATATTCCTTTACCAAAAAATCCATTCCATTTACCTGCCCAGTCGGTAGGTCTATCAGGCCATACATCCGGCCAGGTTGCAGCATCATCACTTCTTGCCGGAACACTACTGTAGGGCGCATGATAACCCGGTAAAGGCCACCAACCATAAGTAACACCTGTCGCTGTGTTGTAACGAGTAAACTCATAGTAATTTGATTCAAGCGGATGAATAATGTTCCCTTGAGGATCAGTTGCTTCGGCTTGAACAATTATAGCGACTCCATCTACGTATGTGTGGTTCGTACCTTTAGGCCAAACTCCGCTTCTGCTTGGTTCATTTTGCCAATCAGCAATTTCACCAAAATTATAATAAACGGTAGCAGCAAGATTTCCATCCATGTACCCTTTTTTAGTCTGGTTATGGTCACCTTTGTTTTTATCAACAATTCTTTGTGCGAATGTAAAATCAGAAAAAATAAAAACTGCTGTTAATAACAAAATTATTAATCCTAAAACACTTTTTGTCATTTTAACTCCGATAAAAGATAACCTAAAATGTAAAATCAGCACCAATTATAATTTGCCTTGGTGTTGAATAAAAGTCTGGTCTTGTAAAATATTCTGCAAGCGTATTTACACCTCTTGGTGCAGTTTGGTTTCTTGTAAGTTCCAATGTATACCCGGATCTTCCTGTGTCGGTGAAAACATTGACTTCATTCAGGGTATCAAACAGATTATATATTTTAAGAAAAACTGATAATTGTTTTCCAAATAATTCAAAATACTTTGTCACATAAACATCAACATTATAGAAAGTGGGTCTGGTTTCACTATTCTCTAATCCGGTTCTTTGGTTTTGCAAAGATGGAGTATAGGGTAAACCTGAACCAAATCTTCCAATTGCACTTGCGATATAATTTCCCGGTTCACCCAGAGTTAATGTTAGATTTAATGAGTGTGTTTGATCCCAGTCTAAAGGTACTAATTGTTTGTTCGATTCAATTGGCGGATTTGATTGAGCATTGTTGAATGCGGCGTTTGGATCTGAAGCACTACCTTTAGCAATCTGAAATGTGTAATCAACTGAAGCACCAACTCCACCCATAAATCTTTTCTCAAGTGATAAAGTTACTCCTTGCACTGAACCATAATCTTTATTAATGAGCCTGCTGAATTTTTTAAATTCGTTTTTGATAAAAATCTCTGTAGCCAATAGATTTCTAATATCTTTATAGTAACCTGTAATGGTAATTCCCAATTCTTCTGTTAGAGCCTGTTGCAAACCAATTTCGTACATAATTGTTTGTTGCGGTTTAAGATCTGTATTGCCTATTGTGTTTCCAATATTTTCTGGAAAATCGCCGGTTAATGGAATCCTATAGTTGGAATTAAGATATAGATATTCAAATGGGGGAATCTGAAAAAAATGACCATAAGAAATATGAATTGCACCTTCATCAGATATCGGATATGACAATCCAATTCTTGGACTTATTTGAGATTTACTCGTTGCATCAGCTAACAGAGAATCAGGATATGGGGGTTGCAGTTCATCCAACTCATTTATTTTATTTGGATCTATTAAATATTTTCCATCAGGTTGAAAGTAATCGAATCTGAAACCAATATTAACAATTAGATAATCAATTTCTATTTTATCCTGCAGATAATATGCAAATTGAGAAGGTTTTGATTCATAGGTATTATTATTAAATGCGCCTGATGCAGGAAGCTGTGGTTCAAAATTGGTATTTGCATCTATCATAATTTGAAAATCTTGATATTCCACATTATGAAATGTAAAATCCAGTCCTGTCTTAATTTGATTAATGTTATCAATCTGCCATGTAAAATCTGTTTTACCCGTAATGCTTGTTGTGGTATGATTAAAATGCCAATTCTCAGTACCGCTTGTTAGAAAAGCATTTCCACTTACATATTGTTTTTTTGCCGGATCAACATATCTTGGGTCAAGAGGATTTTCATAGACATATTGATTATACTCTGATTGCAAACCCGATACTGAAAAATCTATAAACGCAGCATTGCTTAATAACAAAGTATAACTTGCTATCCCAAGTAAACTTTTCTGATATCTATTATAATCACCATCAGGATTTAATTTGTAAAGATGATTGTAATCTTTGTATTTGGAATCCTGATAAAAACCAGAGAGTACCAGGCCTTTACCACCGCCAACATTTAATGCCAACTTGGCCTGCAAAGATAATCTTTGATTAGAATTCATAGGAACGTATGAGTTATCTCCTGTAGAGCCAACATACCAATCTTCTGAATTGTTAGCGGAAAAATCTGATGAATCTGGCGGGTTAAATATTCGTTGACCATATATAGCCCCTTCATCATAGTTATATCTTCCAGATAAGAAAATTTTTGCAAAACTTTCTATTCCAGGAATTGGTCCCGAAATAAAGCCTTGGATATTGTAAACATCGGAAGGGTTAACATCATCAACATTTGAAAAAATGTCGCTATGCGAACTAACATAGTCACCTGAATAAAAAGAAATGTTTCCATCAAATTTATCACCGGCTATTTTTGTTACCTGATTTACTACTCCTGAAAGTGCTTCACCATACTCAGCATTAAATGTTCCTGTTATAACCTGAACTTCCTCAATACTATTAATCTCCGGGGATAGCGATGATTGACCCGAGTAAACATCATTTACTGCAACACCATCAACAAGATATTTAACTTCATTGCTTCTTCCACCTCTAAAGTGGCCATCAACAACCCCTGCTTGTAGATTTACTACAGATGATACATCTTCCAGTGGTAGCATTGAAATATTATCGCCGCTAATGGTTTCTTCTGTGGATGTAAGATCTTTTCTGACTAAAAGTCTTTCAGCGGTAACCACAACATCAGTTAACTCAATTGATTCGGATATCAATTCAAAATCTAATTTGGTTGTTTGGTCGACTGAGACTCTTACTTTCTGAATTGTAAAAGATGAATATCCAATCATAGATGCTTTTACCTGATATTCACCCGGAGGAATATTAATTATAAAATAATTTCCATCCATGTCAGCTGAAGCACCAAGTGTTGTACCGAGGAGAATTATATTAGCTCCTAAAAGAGACTCTCCTGTATTCTTATCAATTATTTTACCTGCAATTTTTCCTGTTGTTCCGGCATAAATGTATGATCCAAATATTGTGATTAGAACAAATACTGAAAATTGCAATAATCTACTGCGTTTTGTAACAGTGAACATTAAATCCACCTAATATTACATTAAAAGAAAATTTAATTAATAATATTTAATAACAAGCAGGGCACCTGAATAGATGCCCCGCTAAACAGCCTTCTACTTCAAGAGAATCATTTTCCTGACTTGATGAAAATCAGATGATCTAATTGAATAGAAATAAGTTCCGCTTGAAACTTTAGAACCATAATTATTATCACCATTCCATAGCACTTGATAATTACCGGCATTCTGTTCGGTGTTAATTAATGTTTTAACTTCACGACCGAGTAGATCATAAATCACTATAGAAACAAGTGAACTATTTGGAATTGAATAATTTATCATTGTGCTAGGATTAAATGGATTTGGGAAGTTTTGAGATAATGCATATTGATTTGGAATCTCATTACCTATCTGAACATCAGTTACTCCATTTTTCTTTATCTGTAGTTGATCCATATAGACTGTTCCCTGGAATCTGCCTAATGGATGTAATCTTACTGACAATGCTACTGAGCCATCCTGTACTGGTACATCAACATAAAATTGTGTCCAGTCAAATGATGTTGCATTCGGGAACTTTAATGGAATGTCGCTTGCCCAAATTTGATTGAAGCCTTCATTGTTTCCTATTGTACTATGGAATGTTGGAGTTATTGATACACTCCATTGATCGCCTACTACCGCTGCTGAATCTGGTTTTAGATTCATTCCCTTTATCCAAACACTAATTCTCAGTATGTCACCAGGGACTATTCCATTTAAAGCAGTTATATCCCTTGGTTCATTCATAGATACAGCACGACCTCCAGATCCGCTTAATGGATATTTTCTTGTTGCTACAAATCCATCCCGGGTTCCTTCTGGTATGTCAAATTTTAATGAGTAATCTCCATTATATGCATATTCATTTGTTATTCTTGTGTTCTCATATCCTGCATTCAATACTCCATCA
>JBBQSH010000108.1:0-11049 GCA_038214015.1 Ignavibacteriales bacterium
TGCGTGACAGCAAAGTGTGCTTTCTCTCTTAATTACATAAGTTAATTCAAAAGAGGAATTTTTTAGTTGCGAAACTTGAACATTAACTGAAATCTCATCGCCATACTTTATTGGTTTTACATATTCACTCTCTGAGTGAATGATAGGAACAACGTAATCATCATTCATCCAGTAATTTTCTTTTAATTCAAAACTGGAAATCATATTCTCATAAGCTGAGTGGCAGAATTCAAATATCCTTGAGTAAAAAATTATTCCTGCAGGATCGCAGTCAAAAAAATTTATTTTCCGTTTTATTGTAAACATAATTAGTGAATTATCAACCCTTCTTTTTTATCTATTAATTCTTTTGGAACAACACTTAAAATTTCCATTTTCAGTGCATTAACAAGTTGCTTCTTTATATATGATTTACTATAAACAAGTCCTATTTCTCTTTTGGGAACTGGCTTATTAAACTCTCTTACCAGATTTAACTGGGAATCATCTTTCATAAACTTTACAGATAAATATGGTAACAAAGTTATTCCAAAATTTTGCTGAACTAAATTTATTAACGTATCAAGACTCCCAAACTCAAAAAGAATTTTGTTATGATCATCTCTCCATTCTTTTTCAGAAGTTCGGCAAACTTTAAGTGTTTGTTCACGTAAACAGTGCCCTTCTTTTAAAAGCAGCAAATCATTTACATAGAGATCATCAACATTAATTTTTTCTTTACTAAACAATTTGTGTTTTTCTGGAATGAATGCAACAAATGGTTCGAAGTAAAGCGATTCTTCAATTATGCCGGAATCATTAATTGGCAAAGCAAGAATTCCAAAATCTAAAGTTGATTTATGAATTCCGGAAACAATTTCGTTTGTTGTAAGCTCATCAAATATCAATTCAACTTTTGGATATTTATCTATAAACGACTGCAGAAAAAGCGGAAGTAAAAAAGGAGCGATAGTTGGGATAATTCCGACTTTTAAAATTCCGGTAAACTCGCCTTTAACATTTTCAATAATATTCTGAAAACGATCACGTTCTTCTAAAATTATTTTCGCCTGACGAATAAGTTGTTCCCCGACATCAGTTGTTGATATCGGATTTCGGCTTCTGTCAAATATGATAACACCAAGTTCTTCTTCTAGTTTTTGTACTTGCATACTTAAAGTTGGCTGCGTTACAAAGCAATGATTTGCTGCAACAGAAAAACTTTTATAGTTATTGACTTCTATTATATATTCTAATTGAGTAATCGTCATAATTTTTCTGCACTAAATTAAGAAATCTTTATCTAAAAAAGTTTGATTTTAAAACGAATTGTGTGTTATAAATCTAATCAATAACAGTATAGATTTAATCAATTTGATTTACTTTAAATATTACTACATCTTACTTATATAATAAAATTAAAATAAGCTTAAATTAGATTTGAAATGAAAGAACAGACAATTCCAATTTCTCCAATTGCAAAATATTTTTATCTTATAAGTGGATTTGTTCTTGTAGCAATTGGAGTAGTTGGAATTTTTCTCCCTCTTTTACCAACAACTATTTTTTTGATTCTTGCTTCTATATGTTTTCTAAAAAGTTCTCCCAAAGCAAATCATTGGTTGAGAAATCATAAAATACTCGGCGGATATATTGACAACTATCAAAACAAAACTGGTCTAACTCGTAATGCAAAAATTGCAAACATAATTACACTTTGGGCATCAATTTCCTTATCAGCATTCTTATTTACTAACGAACTTTATATCAGAATAATTTTACTTGCAATAGCAATTGGTGTAACCATTCATCTTTTAATGATTAAGACTAAACAACCAAATAATAAAAATAATTTTCAAGTTAAATAAATTATAGCTAACCAAAGGAGAACAAAAATGAGTGATGAAAGCAAATGCCCCGTTCCGCATGGCGCTCACAGCCACACTGCCGGCAGAGGCATAGCTAATAAAGACTGGTGGCCTAACCAATTAAAAATAAGTATCCTTCACCAGCACGCGCCGGCTTCCAATCCAACGGATCCAGAATTTAACTATGCTGAAGAGTTCAAGAAGCTTGATCTTGATGCATTGAAAAAAGATCTTTATAAACTGATGACGGACTCACAAGATTGGTGGCCGGCAGACTGGGGACATTATGGTGGTCTGTTTATTCGTATGTCATGGCACAGCGCCGGTACCTACCGCACTGCTGATGGACGCGGCGGAGGCGGAACTGGAAACCAACGCTTTGCACCTGTAAACAGTTGGCCTGACAACTGCAACCTGGATAAAGCACGCCGTCTGCTCTGGCCTATCAAGCAAAAATATGGTAATAAAATTTCCTGGGCTGACCTCCTGATCTTAGCTGGCAACTGTGCAATGGAGTCAATGGGTTTCAAAACTTTCGGATTTGGTGGTGGACGCGTGGATATCTACCAACCAGAAGAGGATATTTATTGGGGAATGGAAGATTCATGGTTAGGTGAGAAGCGTTATAGTGGTGAACGAGAACTTGAGAATCCTCTGGCAGCAGTGCAAATGGGGCTTATCTATGTAAATCCCGAAGGTCCGAATGGAAACCCTGATCCAGTAGCTTCAGGTCGTGATGTGCGCGAAACATTTAAACGTATGGCGATGAATGACGAAGAGACTGTAGCACTCACTGCCGGTGGACACACGTTTGGTAAAAGTCACGGTGCAGGTGATACAAAGTTAGTTGGGCCGGAACCGGAAGCTGCACCTATCGAAGAGCAAGGTTTAGGGTGGATCAACAAATTTGGAACAGGCAAAGGCGCTCACACAACAACAAGCGGTCTGGAAGGTGCGTGGAAACCTAATCCAACAAAATGGGATATGGGCTATTTTGATGTGCTTTTCGGTTACGAGTGGGAAAAGGTTAAAAGTCCTGCTGGTGCATGGCAATGGCAGGCGAAGAACGTTAAGGAAGAAGATATGATACCGAATGCTCACGATCCATCAAAGAAGCATCCTCCAGTGATGACAACCGCTGATATGTCTTTACGATTCGATCCGATTTACGAACCTATCTCACGCCGATTTCACAAGGATCCAGAAGCTTTTGCTGATGCATTTGCAAGAGCTTGGTTTAAACTTACTCACCGCGATATGGGACCAAAGGTTCGTTATCTCGGTCCTGAAGTTCCAAAAGAAGATTTGATTTGGCAGGATCCAATCCCTGCTGTCAATCATACTCTAATTAATGAGATGGATATTGTCAGCCTAAAGGCAAAGATTTTAGCTTCAGGAATTTCAGTATCAGAACTGGTTTCAACAGCATGGGCTTCTGCATCTACTTTTCGTGGTTCGGATATGCGAGGAGGAGCAAATGGTGCACGAATTCGTTTAGCTCCTCAAAAGGATTGGGAAGTCAATCAACCTGCTCAACTAACTAAAGTACTTACAAAACTCGAAAGTATTCAGAAGAACTTTAACGATGCACAAATAGATGGCAAGAAAGTTTCTTTGGCAGATCTAATCGTACTGGCTGGATGTGCAGCAGTTGAAGCAGCGGCAAAAGATGCCGGCTATAAAATCGAAGTACCATTTACTCCCGGAAGAATGGACACTTCGCAAGAACAAACCGATGTAGAATCATTCGCCGCGATGGAACCAGAAGCCGAGGGCTTCCGTAACTACCAGAAAAAAGCTTACACCGTTTCAGCAGAGGAAATGCTGGTTGACAAGGCACAACTTCTTACTTTAAGCGCACCTGAAATGACAGTTCTCGTTGGTGGCTTGCGCGTGCTTGGTGCCAATGTTGGTGAATCAAAACACGGTGTATTTACAAATCAAGTCGGCAAACTAACAAACGATTTCTTTGTTAATCTTCTAGATATGGGCACTGTGTGGAAATCAGCAACTGATGCAGGCGACACATTTGAAGGATTAGACCGCAAAACAGGGAAACAAAAATGGACAGGCACACGTGTGGATTTGATTTTCGGATCAAACTCGCAGTTACGCGCACTTACTGAAGTATATGCTCAGGAAGATTCAAAGGAAAAATTCGTTAAGGATTTTATTGCCGCCTGGAACAAAGTAATGAATCTTGACCGCTTTGACTTAACCTAATACTTATACATAGGAAAAATTAAAGGTGACCTTCCAATTGGTCACCTTTTTTATTACAATTTTTTGTTTATAATTTTACTTCAACGGATAATGTACCTGAAAGCATAAAGATGCACCAGCTTCCACAATTCTATAATGCAGATGTTCCCTACAGAAAAAGCTTTGCTCAAATATTAGGACGCGATATAAAGAAAGTTGAAAAGTACACTAAGATGAATCTTGAAGATTTATTTGCTGCAACAAGCGAATAAGGTTAAGAAGTTAATCTTTAATAATATCCTCTTACAAAAAAGACAACCCACCAATAAGTAGAATTGTAATAAATTTATTACCGCTAACTAAAAAAGGAAGAATATCTTTATTGATTAACTTCTAACAACTGTTGATGTTATAGGAATTTAATCATCTTAAAAAACTTCATTTTCAATCATAATTAATTCTCCATCCCCATCTTAATAAATCAGTAAGATTGTATTTAGCAGCACTAAAAGTTGGCTCATCATTTGAACCATTGTTAAGGTTTTTGAAATAAATCTACAACAACATTTAATTTTAATTTAATGGAGATCAAATGAAAACTAAAATTTACTTATTGCTTTTACTGCAAATCTTGTCTTATGAAATATTGGCAGGATCGATATCAGGAGAGATTGCCTATTCTGGAAGTTTTGTGGGAACCGTATACATTGCAGCATTTAACAGTCCAACTCTAGATGGGGACCCAGATTATATGACTACTCTTAGCTCACCTGGCAGTTATTCAATAAACGATGTAGTTGATGGAACATATTATATGGTATCTATTATATCTGCTAGTATGCCTCAAATATTACCTACCGATCCATACGGTTTTTGGGGAACATTAGAAAATCTAACTCCGATAGTTATTTCTGGTAATAATAATGTTACTGGTATTAATATTACTTTAATTGACGGAACCGCAGAAAATCCAAATCCGTTCGCAGAATATTACGTTGAACCTAATGCAATAATTCAGTTACCACAAACTACTGTGGCGGGGTCATACCCATCGCTTGTATTTGATGGAACTTCGATATATCTCTATAAGCATGACTACGAAGGAGCTTCGAGCGCAAAAATATTTGTGATAAATCCTTCATCCGGAGCCCTTTTAAACACATATAATATTTCTTTGGAAGCATCGCCAAATAAAATAAGCTGGATTGATAAAATGGTATTCCGTAACGGTGTTTTATGGGCAACCGGCGGATATGGCGATCCTTCAGGTTTTGGTGGGATACGGGGTGTTTTTAAAATTGATATATCCAACAGTACATCTTCTAATCAAATTCCTTTTGGTTCTGATTTTGAAAATACTAATGGGCTTGCTTGTGATGGTTTAAATTTTTTTATAGGTAAGACAGATTCAGCAGGAGTATCAGGAATTGTAAAATTTAATCCTGATAATGTAACAGTAGTGCCATCAAATTTATTTATTAGTTTAGGAAACCGGGCGAAAGATTTGAGTTACGGAGATAATTTTCTTTGGGTTGGAATTGATAGGGTTAATAAGTTTAATCCGTTATCGGGAGAATTTTTAGAAGATCTCAACTTGCCTGGTTCAGCAGCCGAACTTTTTTTCGATAATAAATTTTGGACATATGATGAAAGTAATAACACTATAAAAGTATATTTTCTACCAACAGTAGGTATTAATGAAAATAACGTTTTAAGCTCTCCGGAAAATTTTTCACTTTCTCAGAACTATCCAAATCCTTTTAATCCAAGTACAACTATTAGTTGGTCAACTTCAGTGAGTGGTTGGCAGACTTTAAAAGTATATGATGTGTTAGGAATAGAAGTTACTACTCTACTTGATGAATTTAAACAAGCAGGAAGTTATGAAGTGAACTTTAATAGTTCATCATTAACAAGCGGAGTATATTTCTATCAACTTAAAACCGGATCATTTATGCAGACCAGGAAGATGTTGCTTTTGAAATAAAAAGATATTTTTATTAGTGCATTAAAATTTAAGGACTCGAGAGAGTCCTTTTTTTTGCTGCGTACCAAAACTTTGGTAATAGATAAGAGATTGAACTTATATCTTTATACTACTAATTTACTTTCGAAACTTTTAATTATTTGTGAACATAAAATCTGCATATAATAACTGGTCATCAACATACGATGAAGACAAGAACCTAACCCGTGATCTTGATTTTATTGTAATGAGCAAAACTTTTAGCAATTCGAAATTCCATTCTGTGATTGAGATAGGATGCGGCACAGGAAAGAACACAAAATTACTTTCACAAATTGCCAAAAAAGTTTACGCATTTGATTTTTCCAAAGAAATGATTTCAAAAGCTAAAGAGAAAATTAAAAGTAATAAAGTAGTTTTTTCTGAAACGGATATAACTGAAAATTGGTTAATAAAAGATGAATTAATTAACCTCGTAACTTGTAATCTTGTACTTGAACATATTGAAAATATTAACTTTATCTTCTCAGAAACTTCTCGTACATTAATTAACCAGGGGAAATTTTTTATAAGTGAACTGCACCAATTCAGACAATATGAAGGGACGAAAGCAAACTTTGAGCGTGATGGAATAAAGACAGAAATAAAAGCATTTGTTCATCATATTTCAGATTTTATTGCTGCTGCAAATGAAAATGGATTTAAACTTATGGAGCTTAAAGAGTGGTGGCACAAAAAAGATTTAAACAAACCGCCAAGATTAGTTTCGTTTATGTTCGAGAAAAATTTATAACATTCAACTTTTCATCACATTTGGATAAACAATGACAATTAAAGATGAGTTAATTAAAAAGTTTCCATTTCTAAAAACCAAAACGGCAAAATACCTTCTTGTGTTTTCTATAATTAGACGTATCGCAATATTAATTTTTATTATTATCTATAACTGGGAGAATCTGCTCTAGTGAAAAAACTTATATAAGTCTCATATCATCCAAGAATGGAAGTTTCTTTCTCACTTCATCAACATAAGTTTTATCTATTTCTGCAACGATAATTTTTTCTTCATTCTCAACTGCAACTATTTCTTTTCCCATCGGATCAAATACAGAACTAAATCCATTGTAATGCAATTTCGGATCATTGCCGACTCTGTTTACACCAGCTACATAACATTGGTTCTCAATTGCACGTGCTTTTAACAGCGAACGCCAATGTTCAATTCTTGTATCGGGCCAATTAGCAATATCAACAATCAGATGAACTTTTTCTTTTGCATAAAAACGATACAATTCTGGAAAACGAAGATCATAACAAATTGAAAGTCCGATTTTAATCCCTTTAACTTTTGTTACAACTGTTTCCTTTCCTTTTCCATAAAAAATATTTTCTTTGGAATATGAGAATGGATGAATTTTTCTGTAAGATGAAATAATTTTTCCTTGATTATTTAGATGAACCAGAGTATTAAAGTTCTTCTTCTTCCCCTTCTCAATTAAACCATACATAACTGCACATTTTTTTTTCTTGGCGATTGTTGAAAAGAACGAATGAGTTTCCTTATTTAATTCTTCGCTAAATGCCTTCGATTTCATTGTGAATCCCGTTAAAGTCATCTCGGGAAAAATTATAAGATCTAATCCCTTAGTTTCATCTATAAGATTAATAATCTTTTCTTTGCTTGCAGATTTATTTTCCCAAACAGGACTATACTGAACTATACCAATTATTAATTTTTTATCCATAAAATCCTCATCCTCTTAATATTAAAAGTATTATTGCTATTAAAATCCCAATTACAGCCTGTATTAAAATTTCATTGTTTGTTAGATTTCCTTTAATGAAACCAAGAGGAGTCCATTTCATCCACGTCCATTTTTGCGGAAGTGATGTTTTAAGAAATAAGTAATAAAAAATATCCTGCAAGCCAAATAGTTTCATAATCCAGCCGGCAAGTGCAGCTATCCAATCGAATTGAATTCCAATTATGATCAGTAAAAGTACATCATACATAAATTGGTTTACTCTGTATGAGTGAATTATAATTTTTTCTGGTAGATGAGTTGATCGTCTTATCAATGAAAAATGGTAGCCCAGAATATCAAATAGGTTACTTAATAAAATGAAAAGAAATGCGGCAGTTTCAAAAAAATAAAATGATAGAATTGTAAAAATGATACAAAGAATTAGGTTAAGCCAAACCAGCCTGTATTTAAGAATATTTATTAACTCATTCATATAGAAAAATAATTAAATCTATTTCCATAAAAAATTTCAATCTATACAATTTGAGTACACCTATTCTTTTTAAGCATAGCATTTTGTACTTATAAAATAGGTTTAGATTACTTATTTTAGCGCTACATTTTTTAATAAATAATAATTCGATGAACAACAATATTACTCTTGATTTTTCCCTATTTGATGGTTTTCCAGATATGTGCTTTCTGGTTAACGAAAATGGAAATATTAGAGTTTTAAATAATGCTTCTATAAAAAGATTGGATTTTGCTGATAGTGTACCTGAAATCTTTTTTGATTATGTAGAACTTTGCGATAGAAGTCTGGCAGAATCATTATTTAAAGAATCTTTCAACAGCGGTAAATTATCGAATATCGAAACAAGATTATTCATTAAAAAAAACTTTATTAATGTAAAACTGACTTTTGTACCGTTTTCCAGCAACGGATTTGACGAAAGATTACTTTTTGTAACTGCTAGAGATATTAGTGAAGAAAAGAAAAAAGAAATAGACCTTATAAGATTTTATAATGTAGCAGAAAATACTGTAAACCCTTTACAAATTACCGATCTGAGCGGAAAAATGATTTATGTAAATAAAGCATTTGAAACTGCAAGCGGTTATTCGAAAGAGGAATTAATTGGAAAAAATCCAAGAGTTTTTGGCAGCGGGAAAAACTCCAGCAAGTTTTGGGATAAAATGTGGGATACTATTTCCAGTGGCAAAGTATGGGTTGGCGAAATTGAAAATCTTAGAAAAGCAGGCGAACCATTTTTTACGCAATTGTTAATTTCCCCCATTTTAGATAAAGATGGAAAAGTGTCCAGCTATTTTGGTATTCACCGCGATCTTACAGAAAAAAGAACTCTCGAGAGACAACTTATTCATACACAAAAAATGGAAAGCATTGGAACACTTGCTGCAGGAATTGCGCACGAAGTAGGAAATCCTCTTGCATCAATATCAGCTTTAGTACAAGTTGCACAAAGAATTACAACTGATCCTTTTGTGAATGAAAAACTTGGACTAGTAAAAAGTCAGGTTACACGTATTTCAAAAATTATAAGAGACCTTGTAGATTTTTCACGTCCATCAAATTATGAACTTGAACTTACTGATATCAACAAAGTAATTCACGAAGCAGTAGAGATTACTAAAGTTGGTACAAAAGCGAAGGATATAATTTTTGAAACGAATTTAAGTGATGAAATCCCTATGTTGCCGCTGATTGCAGATCAAACTCAACAGGTTTTTGTTAACATATTATTAAATGCTGTTGATGCAATTGTGGAAAAGAGACGCGAAAGCAAAGTTGAAAAAATTTCTGTAAAATCTGAATGCAACGGTGATGAGGTAACATTAACTTTTTCAGATACAGGAATGGGAATTAAAGAAGAAAATCTTAGTAAAGTTTTTGAACCTTTTTTTACAACAAAAAAGGAAGGAAGAGGCACAGGACTTGGTTTATGGGTAAGTTATGGTATAGTAAAAAGTTTTCAGGGTGATATTAAAATAAAAAGTAAGTTGAACGAGGGTACTACATTTATTATTAAATTGCCGATTAGTTAATCAAAGCAGGAAAAAAGATGGCTCATAAAATTTTAGTTGTTGATGATGAAGAAATAATCCGTGATTCGTTGTTCTATATTTTAGAAAAAGAAGGCTATGCTGTTGATAAGGCTGAAAATGGAAAAATTGCTTATGAAAAAATGGTTGCCAATCATTTTGATCTTGTAATTACAGATATTGAAATGCCTTTTATGAAAGGAACAGAACTTCTTGAGAAAATCAAAACACTAAACGTTCAAACTTCAGTTATAATCATTACAGCTTTTGGATCTTTAGATACAGCAATTAGTGCATTAAGAAATGGTGCTGGTGATTACATTTTAAAACCCATAGAATTTGATGAACTACTTATAAAAACTAAAAGACTTTTTGAAGTAAGAGATTTACTTTTAGAAAACCGTGTATTACGAGAAGAGATTCACAGAAAGTATGATTTTGAAAACATTATTGGAAAAGGCAACAGCATAAAAAAAGTTTATGAGATGATTGAAGCTGTTGCTGAAACTGATTCAACCGTACTTATAAGCGGTAACAGCGGAACAGGAAAAGAACTTGTTGCTCGTGCCTTGCATTATAAGAGTCACAGAAAAAATAAACCGTTTGTAGCTGTAAACTGCGGAGCCATTTCAGAAAATTTAATTGAAAGTGAATTGTTCGGACACAAGAAAGGTGCATTTACAGGAGCTATCTCTGATAAAGATGGCTATATGAAAGCCGCAAATGGAGGGACTCTTTTTCTTGATGAGATAAGTGAAATGCCGCCTCAGTTACAAGTTAAATTATTACGAGCTATACAGGAAAAAGAATATACTCCTGTTGGTACTACCGTTTCATTAACGGTTAATACGAGATTTATCGCAACAACAAATAGGAATCTTGAAGAAGAAGTTAAGAACGGAAGATTTCGTGAAGATCTTTTTTACAGAATTAATGTTGTTGATATACATCTTCCCTCCCTAAAAGAACGCGAAGATGATATTCCTTTACTTGCTGATCATTTTCTTAATAAGTATCGGAAAGAATTAAATAAAAATATTAAGGGAATTGATAATGAAGCAATGCGGGCAATACTAAGTCACGAATGGAAAGGTGAAGTACGAGAGTTAGAAAATATTATTGAACGAGCAGTAATTTTTTGTAGGGGAGATATGATCACACTTCAAGAATTGCCGGTAACATTTAAACCAAAAATGGATGAATTAGATTTTTCATTTAACGGTTC
>JBBQSH010000109.1:0-11048 GCA_038214015.1 Ignavibacteriales bacterium
CCAACTTCTCTTTTAACTTGCTTATCTGTTTCAAATGAAGTTTGTGAAAGTTCTGAACTTCTTAATCCAATTATTGATGAATCAGTTAAACCTGATTGCGGAATTAATCCAGAAGTTTTTCCTTTAATAGAATTAAAAGCATTTTGATAATTTGCAAAATTAACACCATGCGTCATGGAACGTAAAATATTAATTCTTTCAGTTATCGGTGGATGTGTACTAGTAACATTTGATAATTGCATTCCTTTTTTCTTTAAAGGATTAATGATGTACATCGGAGCCGTAACTTTATTAGCCGTTTTAAGATCTAGATTTGTTCCTGAAATCTTTTCAAGTGCTGAAGCTAATCCATCAGGATATCTTGTCAATCTAACCGCCGATGCATCAGCCAGATATTCCCGTTTACGTGAAATAGCAAAGTATAAAAACTGCGCCATTATCGGACCAAGAATAGCTAATGCGATCGCAAGAACTAAAATAATTATTTGTCCTTGTCCACCTTTATCAGATGATTTGGATTTATAGCGAGAACCACCGCCAAACCATAAACTTCTTGTAAAAACCTCTGCCATTAAAGTGATCGCACCCAGCATCATTCCTGCAAATGTCATTAACATTACATCGCGATTCATAATATGTGACATTTCATGAGCAACTACACCTTGAAGTTCATCACGATTTAAAGTTCCAAGTAGGCCTGCGGTGACTGCTATCGCAGAATTTTCAGGTTTAATACCTGTAGCAAAGGCATTTGGTGCAGCATCAGCTATAATATAAATTTTGGGTTGATGCGGAAGGTTTGCGGCTATTCTCATTTCTTCCACAACATTGAAAAGCTGTGGATGAACATCTTGTGTTACTTCTTTTGCTCCGCTAACGGCAAGTAAAATTTTACTTCCGGCAAAGTAGCTTACCATTGAAAGAATTCCCCAGAGAACTAACGCAAAGAAAATACCAAAAAAGCCGCCGTTTTCAGGTTCATAAAAACTTCCAAAAGTAAAACCAATCAGGATGAGAAGTAATCCCATCCCGATAAAAATCACAATTGATTTTCTTCTATTGGCTGCTATCAGTTCCCACATCATAAAGAAAAATATCCTGTATTAAGAAAAACTAACTTTAGGAACTTCTTTTTCTGCTTTGTCTTCAATCTCAAAAAATTCTTCTTCTTTAAAGCCAAACATTCCAGCAATAATGTTTGAAGGAAACATCTGGATTTTATTATTATA
Source organism: Ignavibacteriales bacterium (assembly GCA_038214015.1). Taxonomy (GTDB): domain Bacteria; phylum Bacteroidota; class Ignavibacteria; order Ignavibacteriales; family Ignavibacteriaceae; genus IGN3. Next base: position 1,230 of record JBBQSH010000109.1, read on the forward strand.
AAATAAAACCTGATCGTTATAAGCCTGGCGAGCAAAAGAAATTTTATTTTCTGTTGATGTTAACTCTTCCTGCAATGCAAGAAAATTTTGATTTGCCTTTAAGTCAGGATAGTTTTCAACCTGAACACGAAGCTGACCTAGGGCACCGCTTAGCAATCCTTCAGCAGCGGCTTTATCACCAACGGTATTTGCATCCATTGCCTGGCTTCTGTATTTGGTTATATTCTCCATTATCTCGCGTTCGTGTTTCATATACCCTTTTACAGCTTCCAGTAAGTTAGGAATAAGATCGTGTCTTCTTTTTAACTGTACATCTATTTGAGACCATGCATTTTTAACACGGTTTCTTAATCCAACTAATGAGTTGTAAATCGAAACAAAGAACAATCCGATTACAACTATTATCACAATAAAAATTAGGAAGAAAGTCATTGTACCTCCTGTATCATATAATTATTAGAATTCATTATTTGAAAAATATGCATTATTCATTCTCCGAACATTTCTTTTAACATATTAATTATTCTGCTGTTCTGCTCCTCAGCTGTTTTTAATATTGATTTTAATTCACCACTATCAAACCAAACACCGTGATCATCTGAACAATGATCTATAACAATTCCGGTGTTTTCAAATTCAACTTTATCCATTTTCTTTCTACAGATTGGACATTTTCTTTTTATTTCATCAGACTCATTCTTAACCGAAAATGATTTTGCAATTTCCTTTTTATCTGAAGTTGAAATTATCAAATCTAATTCTCCTCTATCCAACCAAATGCCTTTACAACTAGTACAATAATCAATCTCCACCTGATTAAGTTCTAAAATGACCATTGGATTTTTACAAGCAGGACAATTCATAATTCTAAAATTTTGTTGAAGTGAAATTGCGAAGAATATCTGTAATTAAAAATAGAGTGACTGAACTATTTCAAATGTTTTCCAGATTCAATGTAAGGTTTAAATCTTTCAAAAATAAAATGCTCCCATACTTTTTCTACAATTGCTGGCATTCCTTCTTCCATTTCACCTGAACCGTGAACTGAAACTTTCATCAAAGTGGAATCTTTTCCAGATTCAGAAAATTCATAAGTGGTAACGATCTGCACTGCTCTGCCGGATAATCCGAGCGGACCGTCAAATCTAATCATCTTTCCCCGCTGAGAATAAATAACTGTTGCATGCAAAACTCCATTTCCTTCATCATCAAATATTTCCCAGAAACCACCGCCTGGTTTTGCTTCTATAAATAACTTTTTTGGATTTTCTGTAAATGAATGATCCCACCAGCCGCTAATATCTCCAGTTGCAGCATCAAAAATTTGTTCAGGTGTTCCGGGCAGAGTTACTTCTTTATTAAAAGCAAAAATATCAAATCGTGGTTTTATTTTTTCATTCTGCTGCGTAAATGCCGATTGACTTGCCAATATGAACAAGAATATTAAAGCTAATTTCCTCACGATCAACTCCTTAAAAAATTGTTACTTAATATTAAAAAATGGAATCCTTTAAACAAACTTGAAAAAAATATTTCAAATCCTGTCACTTTATTCTGTGTCATAACACTTAATCATAGAACGTAATAAAAATAATAATTAAACAAACAAAAAAGGAGTTAGTCATGATAAAGCAAATTTTATTTTCATTGTTTTTGTCTGGAACAATTTTACTAACAGCTTGTCACGAAAATTCAACTACTGCCCCATCAGTTGGTGGACAAAGTGATGTTATTGCAAAAACTACAGCAATGACAAAAGGAAGCGGTTCGGTTGTGTCAACTATAAAAAACGATGATGCACAACATTGGGAAGTTAGAGTTGATATGCCAGGGGATGGCGGAATTGTAAAATTTGAATATCAATTGAACTCAAATGAACTGAGAGAAGTTAAAGGATTAACAGCATCTTTTGAATATGAAATTGAACCAGGCAATGGATTGATAAATTATTCAAACGCAAAAAGCATTGCACTTGGTGCTGTTAATGGATATATCATCGAATGGAAACTTGAAAAAGATGAAAGCGATAACAACTGGCAGTACAGATTTTATATCTCAAGTTCAGAAGTTAGAATCAATGCAGCAAATGGAAATATTTTAAGAATTAAAAACTAAACCCTCCTCTTAAGTGACGTTGAGAAAATTCTTAACGTCTCTTATCTTTTTTAATTCACTAAAAATTTACTCCTTTATCTACTGTTTTTTAGTTATTTGTTTTTCGTTTTTCCATTCCCAAATCAAACCTATTTGATTATCTTTTCGCCAACATTTTTTAAGGTTTTTTAACAAGGATATGTTATGATGAAAAAAATTCTTCTTATGATTTTAATTCTCACGATTTCAACTTTTATAAATGAAAGTTATTCCTGTACAAATTTTATTGTAACAAAAGGTGCAAGTGTTGATGGCTCCGTTATGGTTTCATACACTGCGGACTCTTACGGATTTTATGGTGAACTTTATCATTACCCTGCATCTGTTTATCAGAATGGTGCCTGGTTAGAAATTTATGAATGGGACACAGGTAAATTTCTCGGTAAAATTCCGCAAGCTGCTGTAACATATAACGTAATCGGAAATATGAATGAACATCAAGTTGTTCTCGGCGAAACAACTTTTGGCGGAAGAGAAGAACTGGGAGTTGCAAACGGAATAATTGACTACGGAAGTTTAATGTACATTGCTTTGCAAAGAAGTAAAACTGCGCGTGAAGCTATTAAAATAATGACTGATCTTGTTAATGAATATGGTTATTACTCTAGCGGTGAATCATTTTCGATCGCAGATGCTAATGAAGCGTGGATATTAGAGATGATTGGCAAGGGCGAAGGTAACAAAGGAGCCGTTTGGGTTGCTGTCAGAATTCCTGATGGATATATTTCTGCCCACGCAAACCAATCACGCATTACAACTTTTCCTTTAAACGATTCTGAAAACTGTTTATATGCTCCTGATGTAATTTCTTTTGCAAAAGAGAAAGAATACTTCACAGGAAAAGATTCAGAGTTTGATTTTTCTGCGGCTTATGCTCCATTGGATTTTGGTGCTATCAGATTTTGTGATGCAAGAGTTTGGTCTTTGTTTAGAAGATGCAATCCCTCAATTGAAAAATATGTTTCTTATGTTAAAGGAGAATCTTTAGATCGTTTACCTTTGTCCATCAAACCTGATAAAAAACTTTCGGTTCACGATGTAATGAGCTTAATGCGTGATCACTATGAAGGAACTGAACTTGACATGACAAAAGGAATTGCTGCTGGCCCTTATCAAATGCCTTACCGATGGAGACCATTAACCTGGCAATACAACGGTGAAGAATATTTTCATGAGCGTCCAATTTCAACTCCGCAAACAGGATTTTCATTCGTGTCTCAGGCACGTGCTCATTTACCGCGAGAAGTTGGCGGCGTTTTATGGTTTGGTGTTGATGATACTTACTATACAGTTTACACACCAATGTATGCATCAATAAACAGAATACCTTATTGTTTTTCGCATGAAGTTGGATCACTTTCAAAATTCAGTTGGGATTCCGCATTCTGGATTTTTAATTTCGTTGCAAACTTTTCTTATCCAAGATATTCTGTTGTAATTGGTGATGTTCAAAAAGTTCAGAATGAATTGGAAGGTGAATATCTTGCGCAGCAGGAAAATATTGAATCAACTGCTTTATCATTACTTAAAAATTCAAAAGGCGAAGCTATTGAATATCTTACGAATCATTCACTATCATTAGCAGATAACACAATCAAAAAATGGAAACATCTTGGTGAAAATCTAATATTAAAATACATGGATGGCCTTGCAAAGGATGAATTATTTAAACCAAAAAATATTGGTTACAGTGATGAGTTTAAGAAAATGATAGTTGAGGAATCCGGGGAATCATTAAAAATGAAAACAATTCTAACTGACCACACAGTTGAGTATAATGAAATTATTAAGAAAGCTGATGAACTTTTAAATGAAAAAAAATACACAGATGCAAAATCATTTTATGAAAAAGCATTGGAACTAAAATCGGGTGAAGAATATCCAAAGTCAAAAATTGAAAAGATAAATTCAATTTTAAGTTCGATTGAAGAATTACATAAAAAAACTTTTTAATGAATAATTGAGTAATAGTATGAAAGAGCAAAAACCAGAAATCAATTTTGATAGTGAAATCAAATATCTTGATCTCATTTACACAGATATGTTAGAAGCAATTCATCAGAAACCGGATGAAAACGACATTGAGGCAATGCGTCTTTATATGGATAATATTTGGGGAGTTTTTAATCGGACTGTTTTTAGAGTTACTGAAATAAAAAACAGTCTTCAGAAAAATCAAAAGTTAGTTCACGAAACATGGAATCCGCCGGCTTAATTTAACCCTACCTTAATCCTCCCCTTTCTGAAAGGGGAGGAAACAGGAGGGGTTCTGCACGATAAAACACAAAACTTTTTAGTAGTTTTGATGCGCACATTTTTTGAATTTAGGAGTTAAAATGTCTCAAGAAGTAAAACTCGGTGATAAACCAGATCTTAAAAAAGATTTTCCTATTTCATCTTATGAAGAATGGAAACATCAAGTTGAAAAAGATTTGAAAGGTGAATCATTCGATAAAAAACTTATTACAAAAACTTATGAAGAAATAAATCTTCAACCACTTTACACATCAAATGATATTAAAGATCTTTCGCAACTAAATAATTTTCCCGGCTTTGAAAATTATCTCCGCAGCACTAATGTTTCAGGTTACAACTTTAAAAGTTGGGAGATTGCTCAGGAATATAATCACTCGTTACCAGAAGATTTAAATGAATCTCTGCGATCGGATTTGAAACGCGGATTGAATTCCATCAACATCGTTCTAGATAATCCAACTAAACTTGGTATTGATGCTGATCAATCTAAGACTGGCGAGGTTGGAAATGGAGGACTTTCAATTTCCGGTGTTAGAAAAATGCAAGTACTCTTTAAAGATATTGATCTAAGAGAACAACCAATCAACATAACTTGTGGATTTTCTGCTTTGCCATTTACACTTTTATTTACTTCTTATGCCAGCGAAGTAAGAAGAAGTCTAATGAATATAAAGGGTTCTATTATTTCTGATCCATATGATTATTTAATTACTTCTGGAAAACTTCCTTTTTCCTTAACTCAAGTCTTTGATGAAATAAAATTAGCAACGGAATTAATGATAAAATCAAACTCTCCGATTAAAACTATTGGAGTTAATGGGTTATCATATCATAATGCTGGTGCAAGTGCTGTACAGGAACTTGTTTTTTCTTTGGCAACAGGTGCGGAATATTTAAATAAATTTTCAAGCAAAGGTTTAAAGCTTGATGAAGTCGCAAAAAGAATGAAATTCACTTTTGGAATTGGCTCATTCTATTTTATGGAAGTCGCAAAACTTAGAGCCGCAAGAATGTTGTGGAGTAAAATTCTTGAAACTTATGAAGTAAAAGTTGAAAACAGAAAAATGTTTATTCATGCCAAAACTTCAAATTTAAATCAAACCTATTTTGATCCGTTTGTAAACTCACTTCGTACAACTACTGAAGCTTTTTCGGCTATCGTTGGCGGAGTTGATTCATTACACACAAATACTTTTGATGAATCATTTAATGTTTCGGATGATTTTTCAAAACGTCTTGCACGCAACACTCAAATTATTTTAAAAGAAGAATCTCATCTTGATCAGGTAATTGATCCTGCTGGTGGCTCATACTTTGTAGAAAAGTTGACCAATGATATTGCAGAAGCTGCCTGGAAATTATTTCAAAAGATTGATGAAGACGGTGGAATGTTAAATGCTATTAAATCAGGATTTGTACAGAATGAAATAGCAAAAGTTGCAGAACAAAAGAAAAAAGATTTTGCAAAACGGAAATTAATTCTGGTTGGTACAAATACATACGCAAATCCAAAAGAAAAACCACTTGAGTTAAAATCCATTGATTACGATTCAATTTATTTTAAACGTGTTGATTATACTAAGAAATACAAAATGTCAATTGGAGCCGATGAACGTAATGAAATTTTGAAAAGACTTAAAAATGATTCGGACTTATCTTCTTTTGAATTGGTTGACACCGCTATTGAAGCCTATCTAGAAGGCGCAACACTAGGTGAAGTTTCAGCATCAATTAGAACATCTGCAGAAAAAGGTATTTCTGTTGAGCCAATTAAACAATTTCGCTTAGCAGAAATGTTTGAAGAATTACGTATCGCTTCAGAAAATTATAAAAAGAAAACCGGAAGCAAACCAAAAGTATTTCTTGCAACAATGGGTCCACTAAAACAATTCAAAGGTAGAGCAGATTTCTCTCGTGCTTTTTTTGAAATTGGTGGATTTGAAATTGTTTACCCGAATGGATTTGCAACTACAGATGAAGCTGTGAAAGCAGCGATTGATTCCAAAGCACAGGCAGTTGTGATCTGTTCAACCGATGATATTTATCCTGAACTTGTTCCACCAATTGTAAAAGGAATAAAAGAAAAATCAAATAATATTTCTGTTATTCTTGCCGGATATCCAAAAGACCAAATTGAAGAACATAAAAAATCAGGAGTTGATGATTTTATTTATCTTGGAGCTGATACTTTTCAAGTATTAAGTAATTTACTAAAGAAAATAAGTCAATAGAACGCGGATGACACAGGTTACGCGGATACTCACTGATTAGAAAAACCAGAATCCATTTAATCAGTGTCATACTATTACGAACAATACTCATTGTCACACTGAGCCTGTCGAAGTGCGACTCTCTTTATTTTAGAAGAATTATAAATGAAAGATTATTTCGTTTACATAGTAAGTTGCTCTGATGAAAGTTATTATACAGGCGTAACTAATAATCTTGAAAGAAGAATAGCTGAACACAATTCTGGATTGATAAAAGGTTTTACAAGTAAACGATTACCTGTAAAGTTAGTTTTTAGTGAAAGATTTTCTGATGTAAATGATGCAATTAGATTGGAGAAACAAATTAAGGGTTGGAGTAGAATAAAAAAAGAAGCACTTATTGAAGGAAATATCGAGTTACTAGTTCAATTATCAAATAAGAAAAAGAAACAAGACCCAATGTCATACTGAGCCTGTCGAAGTGTGACCTTTTTTTAACATTAGAAAAGCAACCCGTCATCCTTCGACAAGCTCAGGATGACATAGGATTTAAAATCTTAGAGAAAAAAATGAAACCAAATTTTAAAGACATAGAATTAAATCTAAAATCAAAACCCATCACAAAAAAAGAATGGGAAGAAAAGTTTAAAAGTGAAACAGGAAAATCTGTTGAAGATTTTATCTGGGAAACGATGGAAAAGATTCCCGTTAAACCACTTTACACAAAAGATGATTTAAAGGATCTTGATCATGTAGATTATTTTTCTGGAATTCCTCCTTTCTTAAGAGGACCTTATTCAACAATGTATGTTCAGCGTCCGTGGACTGTGAGACAGTATGCCGGATTTTCTACTGCGGAAGAAAGCAATGCATTCTATCGCCGAAATCTTGCAGCCGGGCAAATGGGACTTTCTGTTGCATTTGATCTTGCCACACATCGCGGCTACGATTCAGATCATCCACGAGTTGTTGGTGATGTTGGTAAAGCGGGGGTTGCAATTGATTCAATCGCTGATATGAAAATTCTTTTTGATCAGATTCCGCTTGATAAAATGTCTGTTTCGATGACGATGAATGGAGCGGTTCTTCCGGTGCTTGCTTTTTATATTGTTGCTGCTGAAGAACAAGGTGTAAAGCACGAACAGCTTACCGGAACAATTCAAAATGATATTTTAAAAGAATATATGGTTCGCAACACGTACATCTATCCTCCAGAAGTTTCGATGAGAATTATTGCAGATATTTTTAAGTTCACTGCTAAGAACATGCCTAAATTTAACAGCATTTCAATTTCGGGATATCACATGCAGGAAGCCGGTGCCACTGCCGATCTTGAAATGGCTTACACTCTTGCGGATGGATTAGAATATGTTCGCACTGGAATAAAAGCTGGAATGGACATTGATGAATTTGCACCACGCCTTTCATTCTTTTGGGCGCAAGGAATGAATTACTTTATGGAAGTTGCAAAGATGCGTGCGGCAAGATTAATCTGGGCAAAGATGATTAAACAATTTAATCCTAAAAATCCTAAATCAATGTCATTAAGAACTCACTCACAAACTTCCGGCTGGAGTTTATCTGAACAAGATCCATTTAACAATGTTGTAAGAACCTGTATCGAAGCAATGGCCGCAGCACTTGGTCACACACAATCACTTCATACAAATTCATTAGATGAAGCAATTGCACTTCCAACAGATTTTTCTGCGCGTATCGCACGTAACACTCAGCTTTATCTGCAGGATGAAACTTACATTACAAAAGTTATTGATCCGTGGGGTGGTTCTTATTATGTTGAAGCATTAACCGATTCGCTTCTTAAAAAAGGATGGGATCATATTCTTGAAGTTGAATCTTATGGCGGAATGACAAAAGCAATTGAAGCTGGAATTCCGAAGATGCGGATTGAAGAAGCATCCGCAAGAAGACAAGCAAGAATTGATTCCGGTAGAGAAACGATAGTTGGTGTAAACAAATACAGATTAGAAAAAGAAGATCCGATTGAGATTTTAGAAGTTGATAATACTGCAGTTAGAATTTCACAAATAAAAAGATTGCAATCCGTAAAGCAAAACAGAAATGATGAAGATGTTAAGCAAGCTCTTGATGCTTTAACTAACTGTGCAGAAACAGGCGAAGGAAATTTATTAGAGTTATCCATTGTTGCAGCAAGAGCGCGAGCAACACTTGGAGAAATTTCATCAGCAATTGAAAAAGTAAGCGGAAGGTATAAAGCCGTGACAAGAACAATATCAGGAGTTTATAGCAGCGAATACGCAAAGGATGACGAACTGTTTGAGCAAGTTCGCAAGATGACGGATGAGTTTGCAAAAGAAGAAGGTCGCCGCCCAAGAATTATGATTGCAAAAATGGGACAGGACGGACACGACCGCGGAGCAAAAGTTGTTGCAACAGCTTATGCTGATATGGGTTTTGATGTTGATGTTGGTCCGTTATTCCAAACTCCGGAAGAAACTGCACAGCAAGCTATTGAAAATGATGTTCACATTGTTGGAATGAGTTCACTTGCAGCGGGACATAAAACCCTTTTGCCGCAGCTTATTGAAGAATTAAAAAAACTTGGAAGAGAAGATATAATTGTAATCTGCGGCGGAGTTATTCCTGCACAGGATTATGATTTTCTATACGAGCATGGTGCATCTGCCATCTTTGGTCCTGGTACAAAAATTCCTGTTGCAGGAATTAAGATAATGGAGTTGGTGAAGGAAAGATTTTAACATAATCTATTACCCCATACATAAAAAGTGTAGATTGAAGAAACGAAGTTTTTATTTAAATTTTCCAAATTCTTCTTGTTTTCCACTATTATTCTTATATTGTTTTGTAACCATCTTAAAGGAGAATTATGAAAAACTTACCACTATTTCTATTAGTCTTTTTATTTCTTGCAAATGAAATAAAATCACAGACAGTAACAGGAAAATTAGTTGATGAAAACAGTTCTGCACTTGCCGGAGTGCAACTGCAACTTTATGCTGCTCCAAATGTTTACAATGCAACTTCCGGCACTGATGGAACTTTCAGTTTTAATATCATTACCGATGTTGAAGACACTCAACTTCCAATCGGATATTCAGTTTCAGATAACTTTCCAAATCCATTTAATCCAAGAACAAGAATTGGTATTACTTTACCCAGCAGAGAGAATGTGAAGGTTGAAGTATTCAATCTGATA
>JBBQSH010000110.1:0-11037 GCA_038214015.1 Ignavibacteriales bacterium
GGTAGTACTTAAGTAATATATTTGTCGGCGGTTTTAGAATAGTTCTTATAAAAGATTAATTTGGAGAGGTGCAAGAGTGGCTGAATTGGCTACCCTGGAAAGGTAGTGTATCCGCAAGGGTACCGTGGGTTCGAATCCCACCCTCTCCGCTGATGGATCGTCCCCTAAATATTTCAATCTATTATTTTTTCTGCTTTCCGACTTTTAATTTACTTAATCACAGTCAGCAATACCTTAGCCTTCTCTTTTGCCTCAATTGAATATGGAATTTTAGCGGGTAGTGAAAAATACTCTGTCGTTTTAATCAAATTTGAAGTGCCATTTACCTTTAAATCAATCGTTCCCTCCAAAACATGAATAAGTATATCATATGGAGATGTACTGTCATTTAATGATTCATCTTTATCGAATGCGTGCAGCGTCACAGTTCCGTTGTTTTTCTTAAGGAGCTGCTTACTTACAATAGCATCAGGCTGATAATTAATTATAGAGATAATTGATTTTGGCATTACTGGTATATTCATATTTCTCCTAGGTTTTAGATCAGGACAATTTCTCTTTAAGCTCTAGATTTTTAATCGACTTAAATGCATTAATGATGATAGTCAATTCATTATTCAATCTTTATATGCAGCCAGTCGTTTAATTTACATCTTTTTATCTTAATATGATTTTACAATTGTTACTATTTTACCTATAGAATATTAATTTAAACCAAAAAAACTTCATAAAATCTTAGCTTTCCACGTATTTTTCTGGTATAATGATTGTTATTCATAAACTAATTAGAACCAAAATAAGTTAGGTCTAATTTTATTTCATACACAAAAAAGGTAAACAATATGAGAACATTGTTGTTATTCGCCTCTATTTTGATCGTTAGTGCTTCTTTATCATTTGCACAAGTAAATTCTGGTTATGATGGACCAAAGCCTGAAGTTCGCCAGGGTGCAATGTCATTTGTATTTTTATACACTCCATTTCAGAGCAATTTAAATCCGGTACCTGTTAGCACCATTTCTCAATATCCTAATAACACTGCTGACTTATTTGGCGCAGGATTTAGGTATTTCATCACCAATCATATTGCACTTGGAGCCGGATTAAATTTTGGGTCAAGTTCTTCAGAGACTATTGATGCTAACGATGATAAAACCGAAACTTCATCAACTACTTTTGGAGTAGCAATAGATGTAAATTACCATCTTAAACCACTATATAGTGTTTCTCCCTATGTTGGTTTAAATGCTAATTTTGGAAATTATTCCGTTAGTCAGGATGAAACAGTTGGCGGAACTACTACCACATCTGAGTCATCAGGAACTGGTTTTGGAGTCGGACTTAACTTTGGATTTGATTGGTATTTTACTGAAGGTTTATCTCTGGGAGGTCGATACACCTTAGGATATCAATCATTAGGGAAACCAGAAGCTAAATCTGGAAATACAACAGTTGAAGGCACAAGCAGATCTGGTTTTGGAATTGGTACTGCAAGTGTAATTCTTAATGTTCACCTATAAAAAACTTTAGCATTAAAGATATTCCCTCGCATATAACGCGAAGGATTTTTTTTTGAAAATTGGGTAAAATTTTATTTCTGCATATTCCACAATCATTGATATTTATAAATCGATTGTTTTTGACATTTACAAAAAATAATTGCTAATTATAGCAGTTAATTTTCTTTACTTTGTGAGAGCAAGAGATTGAGTTTATTTACTGAATAACTTTCCGAGATAACACACCAGATTACTCTCCCGAAGCAGGATGCTGTAAAATAAAATTCGCTAATATTTTTTAAGGAGAGTTTTTGAATAAGACTTTTCATTTCATCACTGCAATTATATTTTTATTCAGTGGGATGCTTTATCCCCAACCTTTAAATATTACTATAACCGGAATCGTTTTAGACAATGCAACTCAAGAACCACTTCCAAATGTTAATATTTATATTTCCAACACCACTTGGGGAACAACTTCGCTATTAGATGGGACATTCAGACTTCCTTCAATTATTCCGGGTAATCACGAAATAGTTTTTTCAATGGTCGGCTACGATTCTAAATCACAAATAATCAAAGTAAATGATTCTTCCAAAATCTTTTTGCATATAGACTTGATTCCAAAGATTTATAAGATTTCAGATATTACGGTTACAGCAAATAGACCCGAGGAATGGTTTGATGATCTGGAAATTTTCAAGGAGCATTTTTTAGGGTACTCTCCGTATTCATTGGAATGTGAATTTGTAAACGAATATGAAATAAATTTTGAGCATCCAAAGAAAAAAGTATTGACAGCACAGAGTGATAACCCGATTGAAATTATTAATTATAAACTGGCCTACAATGTAAAATGTGAAATACTAAATTTTGAATACACACAATCGTTAAAAAGATGCGACTATACCTATCGTTTATTTTTTACAGAGCTGGATACAAATGATCTTGATGTAAAAGAAGAATGGGAAAACAATCGACTAAAAAATTATAAAGAATCATTAGCCTATTTTCTAAGATCTCTTTACAAAGGAACTTTCCGAGATAATGGTTTTGAAGTATCATTAGTATATAAGCCTTTAAATACAGGGGTCGAAATATTAGAATCTTCAGAACTGAAATCCCAGGACCATCGGACAGAAACTTTCAAGCTGAATTTTCCAGAATTTTTAGAAGTATATAATTATAATATCGATATGAAGGATTCAAGACTTTCCTGGCTTAGACTAAATTATCCATCTATTACTATTGATAAATATGGGTATCCATTGGAAGATAGGGCATTAATTATCTATGGCTATTGGGCTGAATTATGAATAGCAAGCTTCTTGCCAAAGTACTTTGGAATTGAGAAAACCGAGTGATACCCTCCCCTGCTGCTCCTGACTAGCTGCCCTCAAGCGGGTTGCAAGAAAAGTTTAAGGCTTCCAATAGCCAGACATTTATTGCTTCTTAATAATTTTATTTCTATTATAATGTTAAACGATTATTTCTCTTACTTATAGATGGGTGAACTAATGAAAGAATTTATTGAGTTTATCGTAAAACAACTTGTTGATAGTCCGGATAAAGTTGTTATTGAAGAAAATACTCCTGATGAAAACACCGTAGAGATAAACATCAAAGTTGATAAAGATGATATTGGAAAGGTTATTGGGAAACATGGGAATAATATTAATGCTTTGCGCATTTTACTTACTGCAGTGGGAGCTAAAGGACGTCGTAGAACAATATTACAAGTAGTAGAATAACTTAAAGTTTATATACTTTATTTTACCTTTAAAATTTTGGATCTTAATTCACGTTTCTATTTATTAATAATTATTAAAGGAGCATAATTTATGGCAAAGCAAGTTTCACCATTCCATTCCAAAGGCGGAGAAGTGTATCACATTTACGGAGTATGCGCTTCGGGAAGTGTTATTACTAAAAAAAACAAAGTTGCAGGAAAAGGCAATAAAAAACTTTGTAAGGCTTGTGTAGATATTAGAGCGGGTAAAAGACCCCGATAATAGTTTATTATTATTTTTAGATAATAACCCCAATTTACTAAGATAAGTTGGGGTTAATTGTTAATTAGCTTGGAAGCTGATGGGATTGATTTTACTTAGACATATAAGGTTTTTGCAGGCGTAATTTTAATATTCGAGTGATGGAATCCAATCATAAATCTAGAATTGTATTGATATTCCATTTTTTTGATTTTAGTAGCAATTAAGTCACTGCATATAGTCCTTGGTTCGCAAACATCATTAAATAAATATTACAGTTTTAAAAATTCAGCTATAAGGATTTTGTACGGACAAGAAAATGTCATTACTCAGATAGAAAACAACCCCACCTTTTTCCTCACCCTTGCCCAAAGGGGAGGATAAAGGAGGGGTTTCCTAATCCTAAAAAATAAATCAGTCTATTGAACATTCAGCATAACGCTTGTACCATTACGCATAGCAGTAAGTAATATTTTTCCATCATGTTCAACTTCACCAAGATCAAATTGTGATACATCGACAACAATTTTATCTGCACCAAACTCCGAAATTAAGTTTTGTATCTGTTCAGCCGTAAATGTAAACTGACCTGGATTATTATCTAATATTTCAACAATAGCTCTTCCTGGATGTGGTCCTGGAGGAGGAGGATGTCCTGGATTGTGCTTCCCTTTCATACCACCATCCTGTTGTGGATTAAAATGTGGCATAACCCTTATTGCAATTTTCCCATCAGGATTTCCACCATCCCAAGTAATAGTAAGATCTTGTTGAGGATCAATTATATCGCTATGATTATGACTAGTTATGTCAATTAACTCAGCAGGAGATAACAAGGTAACTGTTGTAGCAGCAAAGTTTTCAGAACCTGAAATATTAAAAGAATATTCTGTGTTTGGTAAATATTCTAACAAAACATCCGATCCGCCAAAGGGTTTGTGGAACAAGGAATATGCTGTACCTCTTCTTCGGTGAAACATTTTATGCATTTGGATTTGATTTCCTTCATATTCAATATTTATCGTACCCATATCTAAACCAAATCTTGGGAAATTTGGGGCTTCAGTATTTTGATCACTAAATGCAACAGCAAATGCCATCCCTTTAATAAGTGAATCATCATTAAATGGTCTGAATATTTCATTCCAGCCGATAGAAAATACTGCATCTCCTTCCGGCAAAGGCATTCCACCACCTTTTAATAATGCAAGATCACTTTCAACTGTCTCAAATTTTAATAACTCCATTGCATCAGCATTTGCCCCATCTGGTGAGTTTAGATCAGACTTACACCCAGCGATTGCTAAAACAAGAAACAAAAACACCACAATTTTTAAATGATCAAGTTTCATATTTTCTCCTTAATATTGTGAGTAAAATTAAACAATAATTAATTGAATTTCTGCAGTCCTGACTTTAGACAAAAATATATTTTGAAGGGTTTAAAAAGATAAGGGTAAATTTTAGTACCATATATAAAATATTACCATCCTACTTCTTAATTTTTGCTTCTATAATAACTGCATTTCAAATCAGAATGGAAATTCTTCCTTGTAGTTAATCTTCTGATCAAGTTTTTCGGTAGGTTTTTTCTCTGCTGTTTGATGAACAAAATTCCCATCAATATAAATTGCTTTATAAGGATTTGTGGGACAAGCAAATTCACAAGCACCGCATCCAACGCAATATTTATTTGTTACTTCCGGAATTTTTAAATTGCCTTTATAATCAACCATCATAACTGCTTTTGTTGGGCAGTGTTCTGAACAAGCTCCGCATGCAGTATTTTCAGTTTCAACTATACAATTTTCCTTTATAAATATCGCCTTACCAATTTGAATATTTTTTTTCCGGGCTCCGGTTAGGAGAAGGATCGCAGATGTCGGACAAACTTCGCTGCATGCAATACAATCATAATTACAAAAACTGGTTTTGTAATCCATAAATGGTTGAAATATGTTAAATATTCCAAACTCTGTAATTGAAGGCTGCAACACTTTGGTTGGACAGGCAGTAACGCACAAATGGCAGGCAGTACAATTGTTGTTAAAGTGATCTATCTTATTTGAGCCAGGAGGTGAAACTGCAAAATTTTTCTTCTCAGCTATTTTACTTGCTTTTTTAGGAATAATTGTTATTTGAGAAAGAGTGGTCGTTGTTAGTCCAATAAAAAACATTGAAGTTCTGGAAATAAAATTTCTTCTTGATTCATCAGATCCCGATTGAATAATATCAATTGAGATTAACTGATAATTAATAGAGTCGCTGGGGCAAACATCCAAACAATTATAACAAGCAACACAACGGCTGAAATCAATTTCTTTAGTGGATTTTTCTATACACTCAGCTTTGCAAACTCTTGCACATACTCCGCATCCTTCGCAGCTTGCTTTATCAATTTTAAGTTTAAAGATTGTAAACTTTGAAATTAGGCCGAGCAAAGTCCCGACAGGACAGATAGTATTACAATATAATCTTCCTCTTTTATATGAAAGATAAATTACAATCGCTAAAAACATTAGCGGGAATAAAGCGGCAATAACGTAAAATATTTTTATCTCGATAGGATAAATCAGATAGATGTTGAATTTCTCAAGAGTAAATGCAGCAATATTATTCAAGTGCATCAACAATGGATTAAATAATTGTGCAAATATTCTTCCCGTGTTGCTATATGGATCTAAAAGGTTTACTAAGAATAGATTTCCAAATAATATTGAGATTACGACTATTACTAGAACAGTATATCTTAACCAAAAATATTCTTTTGTGTAGGTAAACTTTTTCTTCTTATTAAACTTTTTAGCGGCGTAAGAAGAAATATCTTGCATAGTTCCAAGTGGACAAATACTCGAACAATAAACCCTCCCGAATAGTAACGTTAGAACAAGAACAATAATAAATCCTATTGAAGTTGGGAGTAGCAGATTTGCAAATTTTATAGTTGATGGAATGAATTGCAAAAATGTAACCGAACTTATAAAACTTGCAGGTAGAATATTAGTTATATCAAGAAATACAATTGCAATTAATAATAAAAAAATTATCGATACAACTATTCTTATTTTTCTAAGGTACTCGAGCTTCAATATATTACATTATTTTTCTGAAGATGGAAAGTTTATCCAAATTCATTATACCGAGTTTCATTTCGTTGGCAATTCTTATATGATCGATTTTTTCAGGATCAACACCAAACAACTTTGCTGCAGCCGCATCAGCCGCAACAATATCTGTTGAGATGATCTGTGATTTCATTGTAATCACATCATCTTTAGAAACTCCACGCGGACCATTTTTTTTCATTACAAAATATGCATCAACAACTGTTAGGTCAGGCTTACGAAATGAAGTGAAATCTGAGATACATTGATGTAAATCATTGGAATGCCAATAACCGCGATCCCAAACATTACCCATTAAATTTTTCATACCTATGGTTACGTCTGCAGAGGAATGATGTTTTAAGATCGGTACATTAATAAACACATCTGATTCTAATATTAACTCATGTACTTTAGCTTTTTTTAATTTCTTGCCCTGCTTAATCGTAACTTCCTGATAATAACTTTCACTTGCACCAGAAACTATTTTACCTTTAGCATCTTTTACAGCACGTTCAATTCCACTATTAGAATAGCACTTATTCCAATTGTCGCATGTATGATCAAACACATAAACATCTTTTGCCCCGGCATCAAAACAATGTTTTATGATTCTGTTAACCAAAATTGGATTAGTATTCCCTGCTCTTTCTGGTGAAACATCCCAACCAATATTTGGTTTTACAACAACAGTTTGTCCCTGCTTCACAAACTTAGCCATCCCGCCAAAAGCTTTAATTGCCACATCAAACATGGCATCCGGTTCACCGCCCTTAATAGCGGCTAAATCATAATCATTCGCAAACGGTAACATTGTTGAAGGGAATAAATTTGAGTAACTGCCAACTGAAAGTCCTGCCCCGGCAATTAAGCTGGCTTTAAGAGATTTGGAGATGAAATCACGTCTTCTCATAACAACTCTCGGTAATTGATGTTAAAAATAACTTGGGTAAAAATAATCAATTCAGATTAAAATGTATAGACGTAATTTTATCCTTTGAGCTTGAGAAGTTTTAATTTATTTTTGCTTCAGTAATTATTCAGATAGGATTATAAATGGAAAAAGTTTTAAGTATTATTGATTTCAAATCGAATATAAAAACTTATTTGATTGATTTTTCGCTTTTGTTAATGATTTATTTCTTACCCGCAATTTCTCATTTGTTTGCCTTCCCTGTTTACTATCTCGATCCGATGAGAATTGCATTGGTAGTCGCTCTTATTCATACATCAAAGAAAAATGCTTTTATTATAGCACTAACTCTGCCGTTATTTTCATTTTTAATCTCGTCGCATCCGCAAATAATTAAATCATTTCTTTTAAGTGCGGAGTTGGTTATTAACCTGGGTTTATTTTTCTTATTAAAAGAAAAACTTAAAAATGTTTTTACTTCCCTTTTTCTAAGCATCTTAATTAGCAAAGTGATTTACTATTCGCTCAAGTTTGCTTTAATTTCTTTTGCTTTGTTAAATGATAGGTTATTCTCAACGCCGTTTTATTTTCAGTTGATCTCAGCAATTTTATTAAGTACTTATATTTATTTAGTTAATAGAACATCAACTAAATAAGAATAGATTTCTATCAGATTAAATTAATCAAGAATGGCGATGTATCTGTATATCATCCAAAAGAGTGAGAAGGTACCCAGCAATACGAATAGATGAAATATTTCGTGAAATCCTAAAATGCCTGGAAAAGGATCAGGTTTTTTTAGAGCATAAATTATCGCACCAACAGTATAGAACAAACCACCAATTAATAGCCAAATCAGCGCCCCTATTTGTAAAGCATTAAAGAGTGGATAAATTACAATTACCGCTAACCATCCCATAAGAATATAAATGAATGTGGATAACCATCTTGGCGCACTCATCCAGAAAATTTTTATTATTATTCCAACTAGAGCCACAAACCAGACTGCAATTAACAAACCCCATCCAAGAGTTCCCTTCAAAGCTATAATGCAAACAGGAGTGTAAGTAGCAGCTATATAAATAAAAATCATTATATGATCTATTTTTCTCACTTTCTTTATCCCTTCATCAGATAGTTTTAACCAATGATAAAGAGTGCTTGTGGTGTAAAGCAAAATCATCCCAAATCCAAAAACAGAAAATGAAAAAAGATGATATGGTTTATAAGGATTTAATGATAAACCTAACAGCAAAATTGTTGCGACGATAGCAAATATTATCCCGATAAAATGGGTAAAGCCATTCATCGGCTCTCTAAGGTTTTTTAGGATGTTCATATTTAAATTTAGTTCTGTCCAATAGTTTTAGAAACATTAGAATCAATTGGATGTGCTATAGTCCAGGAAATTTTTATTTTTTTAGATTGACATTCGAAGAGTGAAAAGAACAATAAAGAGTACCGTCAACTGAATATCTTTTACACTTAGATCCAGATTTTGTTTTTGCCTGGCACTTTTTCTTTTTCTTCCCAATTGGAGACTCTAAAATATTTTCAGGATTGTTTTTAATGCTAACAGCTTGTGCAGGATTGCTTTCGCTTTTAATTTTTTCTAGATCTTTTTGGCGAGCAATTAATTGAATGGAAATAGATTCATATTCTTTTTTAACTATGTTTAACTTGTCTTGATAAGGCAGAATTTCATTTTTAATTTTTACCAACTCATTATTTGTTTTGCTAAAAGCCTCTTCTTCATACTTAACATTTTGCTGCAGTAATTCATAGCTTCTTTTAAGATCATCAATACTTTGCTCTAATAAAAACAATTCTGCATTTTTCTTTACCAAATTATCAGTTACATATTTAATTTCTTCCATTAAATTTGATACTTCTGCACGCATCCCACGTAAAATTTCGTTCAGATGTTCATACTCCAATTTTCGTTCTTCAAACTTTCGATCGTAGTCAGAGAGACTAATATTATCTTCATTACTATTGTGAGATTTATTGTTATTAAAAATTTTCATTTTAAAATATAAAAAAGCCGCTTTTTAAAGCGGCTTTTTAATTCTATTAAATCGTTTTACTAATTTCCAAAAACATTCTTAACACCGTTTATGTGTTTGGTTTGATCAATTATATTTCCTTGATTATCCACAACTCCTGGATGACAATTAACGCAGGTATTAATAGCAGCAGGTACGTGCCCTGTTGGAGGTAAACCATGACAAGTTCCACACGCTGCCTGACTGCCATCTACTTGATTCCATTTAGGGGAAACATTATTTCCTTCCATAGTTGGCGCCGTATATGCAAACGCATAAGTAGATGAATCTCTGTAGAAAACAAAATTGCCATGACAGTAAGTATTGGAACATTTATTATCTGCAAAACTATAACTAGGAATTACACCATTGTGGATTGCAAGTTCACCAAAATTTATTTCGGCTTTGTTATCAACACTTATATGACTCTCAGCATAAAATGAGGTCGGAAAAGTGTGACAAGTAACGCAAATAATTTCTTTACCTAAATTATTTTCATAAAGATGATTTGTATGAGCACCAACACCGGGATAAGTTGTTTCTATACTTTTATTTAATGCTCTTGGCGGTGCAATTCTTACCGGATTAGCAAAATCACCATGACAAGTATTGCAGGCTTCAGGTCCACCAGGTTGTGTATGACAATCGTAACAACTTGCTTCGGCGGTTCCGCCGGAGTAATTAGCTGCGTGACATTGTTGACATTGCTTCATATCCCAATTTGTACCGGCAATTATATTACCATGAAAATCAGGTGAGGTAGGATCAATTATACCGCTTTTGTGAAGTGCTAGCTCAGGTGCTGAGGTGGTAACATCTTCTTTTAGATCACTACAACTGATAAGAATGATTGATGTTATGAATATTGAAAATATAAGTTTAAAGTAATTCATAAATTTTCCATTAATAAAATTCATTTATATTCCATGACAATAATTGCAGAAACCAGTAGTTGGTTGAGAATTTGGAGTTGCACTTGTATGACAGTTATAACAAATTGATCCAAGATCATTATGCCAATCTCCCTTTTCACCACTCATGTAGCCAGTTGGATGAGTCTTAGGATTTGTTCCTTTTATTCCATCAGCATCAAAATGGCAGGTTATACAAGTTGGATCAGCGCCGTTTACATCATGACAAGCCATACAACTTTCCATATCTCGCCTAGCCAACACTGCATGATCACCGCCTCCAGAACCAACACCCAATGTTTTAAAAGTTGATTTTAAATGTGAAGCAGGTACAATTCCGCCAAAAGCAAAATCCTGATCTTCTGACTGATGACATTCTGCACAGAATGTTTCTACTTGATGACAAGTCTGGCATTCAGAAGTTTTGCCGCGCGAATCAATACCGTGTGAAAATCTATAATTAAGTTCGTGCACACGATTTATAGCCTGAACCTTTGCACCATCAACGTAATTGCTTGGATAATATGGTTGATAGAAATCATTAAGAGTATTTGTTTCAGTAATTCCGGTTGTA
>JBBQSH010000111.1:0-11005 GCA_038214015.1 Ignavibacteriales bacterium
TGATTTTCAATCTCTAACATATTTGAAGCAAAAGAATGTTCTGATAAATCTTTACTGTCTGAACTTTCTTCAGCAGGTTTTCCATTGTAAATAGAAAAAATGCTAACGGGTGAGTTATAACAGATTAATATTTTAGCTTCGGTTTTCATAAAAAATTATATCTCTTTATTGCTGATGCTAAAACTGTGTTTATCATGTCATTGTAATTTATTCCCGCCGCTCGTGCAGCTTTAGGAAAACTTGAGTTCTCAGTCGGATCTGGAATAATTCCTGGCAAAGGATTTATCTCAATAATGTTTGGCTCGCCATTTTTATCAAGACGTAAATCGATTCGGCTCCAATCCCTGCATTTTAAAACCCGGTAAGTATCAAGACAAACTTTATTTATCTCTGTTTCAAGTTCTTTTGTGATGTTTGCCGGACAGTCGAAAACATCAAAATCATTTTCTTTTGTATCAAGAATCCACTTAGCTTCGTAGGAGTAAAGCGGTGCAGTTCCTTCGGGATACTTATCATATCTCATCTCAACTGCCGGAAGAACTTTTGTATCTCCGTTGTTGCCAATTATTGCAACAGTAAACTCACGACCAGATAAAAATTCTTCTACCAACGCAGATTGATTGTATTCAGATGTAATTCTTTTAATCTCTCTTTTAAGTTCTTCTTTGTTGTGAACAAAGGATGAAGCATAAATTCCTTTTCCGGAACCTTCGCTGATTGGTTTAACAATCATTGGAAACTCAAGATTATGATTTTCCGCATCTTCAACTTTATCAGCAACAAAAAATTTTGCGGTAGGAACTTTGTAGTAACTTAAAATTTCTTTTGTACGGGCTTTGTCAAGACAAATTCCGAGAGTAAGTGCATCAGAACCGGTGTAAGGAATCTTTAACATATCTAACATTGCAGGTATTTGTGCTTCACGACTGACGCCGTATGCACCTTCTGCAATATTAAAAACAATGTCCGGTTTGATTTCACGAAATTTATTATAGGCTTCTTCATTCGCTTCTATCAATGCAACATTATTATAGCATGCAATTGCGTCTATAACTGCGTTTATTGTTTCCCATGTATCCCATTCAGCAAACTCATCCATTTGTGAATTTAAATTTTGTGATTGATTATTAGAATTTGGAGACACGGATGCGGGGAAAGAATCACTTTCAGGTTTCACATTATATGCTAACGCAACGTTCAACTTCTTGTTAAAGAAGGAAGATAAAATATTTTTCTCCTTAATAATTTTTACTATTCCAAATATAATGTTTATAAAATGTTTGTCAACAAGTTTCGGATTTGATAGAAAAAATATTTTCAAGCGTTCATTAATCAAATTTGATAGTTTAAAAAATATTTTGCTAAAAATAATTTTTAAATAATGATTGGCTATGTTGACTTAGTTAGCTGTTTATAGTATTGAAAGTAAGTGGAAATATTTATGTGCTAAGCAATCTTAGCGTAAGAAAGATTTTCTGAGTAATGTTTGATAAGATTCTTGCGAATGACGGCTGAAAAATTATTTTCTAATTTCGGGTCAACTTCTATTAATTTGAATGCACTTTGCTTCGCTTCAAGGATTAATTCTGTGTCTTCAACAATGTTGGTGTACTTTAAATCCGGAAAGCCGCTTTGCTTTGTTCCAAAAATATCTCCGGGTCCGCGAAGCTTTAGGTCAATCTCGGCAATTTTAAATCCATCTAAATACTTTACCATCGATTGCAGTCTTACAGATGATTTATACTTTTCCAATTGAACGGAAGACAAATAATCTAACTCAAGCTCGTTTGCGTTTTGCTTTGCAGCAATTTCATCCTTAGTAATTAAAATGCAGTAAGCTTGTTTATTGCTTCTTCCAACCCTTCCACGTAATTGATGAAGTTGTGATAACCCAAAACGATGTGAATCGTTAATTAAAATTATATTTGCATCCGGAATATCAATCCCAACTTCAATAACTGTTGTAGAAACCAACACATCAAATGCTTTATCTTTAAACATTAGTATCACTTCTTCTTTTTCCTGCCAGCTCATTCTGCCATGGATTAATCCAAGTTTAAGATTCTTAAGATGATTTTCTTTTAAATCCTCATAAAAAGTAATTGCAGCTTTTAAATCCAGCTTATCAGATTCTTCAACAAGCGGATACACCAAAAAAGTCTGGTAACCTTCTTTAGCCTTATCGATTATAAAATTATAGATCTCAGGAAGTTTATTCTCACCGCGTAAAACAGTTTTAATTGGAATTCTGTTCTTCGGCATTTCATCAATAACAGACAAATCTAAATCAGCATAAACAGTCATTGAAAGAGTTCTTGGAATTGGAGTCGCACTCATTACAAGTATATCAGGAGTTTTGCCTTTACTTTGCAATAACGCTCTCTGCTTTACACCAAAACGATGCTGTTCATCAATAACAATAAAACCGAGATTATTAAACTTAACCTGTTCTTCAAAGATTGCGTGAGTGCCAATTATTATATCTGCTTCCTGCAATTCTATATCAGAAAGTTTCTGGTTTCTCAAAGATTTCTTTTGTCCGCCAAGTAATAAACTAACTTTAATTTCTTTTCCTTTGTGAGTAGAAGAAAGTTTTATCATCATAGCAGAAATATTTTTCGCATGCTGATCTGCTAAAATTTCTGTTGGTGCCATTAACGCAGCTTGATAACCATTATCAATCGCAATCAACATTGATATTAATGCAACAATTGTTTTTCCGCTTCCAACATCGCCCTGCAAAAGTCTGTTCATTGGTTTTTCAGAAAGCATATCTTTTTTGATTTCACTCAGAACATTTAATTGAGCTTTAGTTAAATCAAACGGAAGGGTTTTAAGAAATTCGGAAACAAGATTGGATTTAATTTCCATTTTGTTTCCAGTAAGCTTGGTTTGATAATTATTCTTTCTTATCGCAACCAAAAGCTCGATGTAAAACATTTCTTCAAACTTAAATCGGCGTTTTGCTTTTTCAAATAAATCTTTGCTTTGAGGGTAATGATAGTTTTTAACTGCGCTTATCAAATCTAAAAGATTATGTTGATTTATAATTTCTTGCGGAAGAGTTTCTTCAAGTTTATCCGCATAATCTTCAACAGCGTAATTAATAATGCGGCGTAAACTTAAATCGCCAATATTTTTTTGCTTTAGTTCTTTAGGAATTCTATAAAACGGAATGATCTTGCCTGTGTTAAGAAAACTTTGTGTTTCTTCTTCCGTTATCTTATCAAAATCAGGATGAACGAATTGAAGTTTGTTGTAGTTTATTTCTGGCTTGCCTGAGATTGCAAAATAATCTCCTTCATTAAAAACTGAATGAAAATATTTTACTCCGTGAAACCACACACATTCAATAAATCCACTGTTATCTCTAAACTGTACTTTAAGGATTTCTTTTCTGCCAAGATTTCTTTTTTCTTTATCAACAACTTTTGCAATTATGGTTGCTTCGCCGTCGTACCCGTTAATTGCATAGCCATAAGCTTTGGTGGAATTTAAAATAGTTGTTCGGTCTAAATGGCGGGAAGGGAAGTAAAAGATTAAATCACGAATTGTGTTGATACCAATTTTAGAAAATGACTCAGCGCGTTTTGGTCCTACTGATTTTATGTATTGAACAGAAGATTCGAGAATATTTTCTTTTTCAGATTTCATTGCCCGAAAAATAGATTGTTACTAAGGCAAACTCAACTAAAGATAATTATTTATTATAAGCAGATGTTATTACATTTTAGTATGAGTAATTTATTTTACTACTTTAAATATTTATTAACAGCCTATTTTGACAATGGCTTGATTATTGTTTTTTTTTTTGAAGTATTTTTTACGGAATAAATTTTGCTGGTAATAACTTACAGCTGGGAGGCTGAACCGATGCTTAAACTAAAATTAACTAAAGTAACTCTTCAAAAAATATTTTCTGCTATTACAACGTTATTATTATCCATAACACATTTAAGTTGTGATACAACGGAACTACCCATTATCCCTCCTATTAAACTATGTTGCACAGATACACTATCATATAAGTCGAGTTTAGTAGTACCTGGTGATGTAGGCTCATTCTGGAAATATAATGTCTTTCGTTATCAGGGATCAATCCATCATATTATTGATTCTAATTGGCAATACACAGACTTTTCCTCATTTAACCTCGATTTTTCAGATTCATCGTTAGTTTTATTTGATTCAACTGAAAGGAAAATATCTGGCCGTAGCATAGTTAATTATAGGGATACATGTTATGAAGTATTAGCATATACTAGTTATTCCTTAAAATATTCTAATCAGTTTAGTTTATATTTTCTTTATTGGAATTGGGATGATGGCTTATACGAAATGGGGGGAATAACAGAAGATGATACTTTAATTTCAAAAGGAATTAGAATTGAATATCCACTTTTGGAGGGCAGCACTTGGAAGGGTCAGTACATATACTTTAATGGTGAGAGGTTTATTGCGGATAAACCAATTTTCAGAAAATGTCTTGCAATTAATGAAAATTTAATTACTCCTTTTGGAATTTATCAGAATTGTTTTGTTATTTGGACGAGAGCTTCACCCGGTGAGGATGTTGGAGGATTTGATGATATATATCAATATTATTCACCGGGAACTGGGTTGGTTTGCCAGGTATTTAAATTTACTGCTCCTGATGAAAATGAATGGTACTTAAATAACGTATCATTCCTTTATAGTTATAATTTAAATTAAAAGGGTTAGTAAAATGAAAACAAAGTTTTTAAAACCGTTATTTATTGCAATATTTTTGATAGTAAATCTATCTGCACAAAACAGTTTCGGAGGCTGTCACGGTCGTACCGTGACAAGATAACTCATTTACTTTAGTAAAAATCAATTTCTCCATAGCACTATTCACTTCTAAAAATATTAATTGAGCAATACTGGAATATATTTAATAACCGTAATGGTTATAAAGAAAAGGTCTCTTCTGTTAAATTATTTCTTCCTCTTCTTCCCATACTTAAATAAGTAAAGAATATTTTCTTTGTCACGGTGCGACCGTGACAACCGCTAAACGATAATTATTAAGCGATATTTTTTTAACTTTCCACATATAGAATAAAAGGAATTTACTTTGGATTGGAAATTACTCTTAACGGATGAGCGTCTTGGAATTGAAAAAAGTCAATCAGCAAAAAAAGATGGGCGCAGTCAGTTTCAAAAAGATTTTGATAGAATAGTTTTTTCTCCTGCATTCAGAAGATTGCAGGATAAGACACAAGTTTTTCCTTTGCCGGAGAGTGACTTTGTTCATACAAGGTTAACTCACAGTCTGGAAGTTTCTGTGGTTGGAAGATCGATTGGAAATCTTGTTGGTGAAAGAATCATTGCCCGGCATCCAAAGCTGAAAAGAGATTTTACACAATTCCATTTTGGAGAAATTGTTGCTGCGGCTTGTTTGGCTCACGATATTGGTAATCCTCCGTTCGGTCATTCCGGAGAAGATGCAATTGCAGAGTATTTTAAAAACGGAAACGGCAAAAAGTTTAAAGAAGAAATTGCTGATGAAAAGAAATGGAATGACTTAATCCGTTTTGAGGGTAATGCTCAAGGATTTAGAATAATTACTAAACTGCAAAACCAGGATGTTGATGGTGGTTTGCAATTAACCTACGCAACTCTCTCTGCGTTAAACAAATATCCAAAAGAATCTTTAACTGATCTTGAAATCCAGCACGCAAAAGGACATAAAAATATTTACAAGAAGTTTGGGTTCTTTCAATCTGAAAAAGAAATTTTTAAGCACGTTGCAGAAAAAACTGGATTAGGCAAAACTGAAAAATCCGAAAAGTATTTGTGGCATCGTCATCCGCTTTCTTTTCTTGTTGAGGCTGCTGATGATATTTGTTACAGCATTATGGATCTTGAAGATGGTTTCCGTTTGGGATTGTTGAATTTTAAAGAAACTGAAAACTTATTAGTTCCATTAATTCAAAAACGCGATTTATCTGGTTACAAAAAACGAGATGACAACGAAAAGGTTGGTTACTTGCGTGCTAAAGCTATCAGCGATTTAGTGAATCTT
The DNA here is from genome assembly GCA_038214015.1 of Ignavibacteriales bacterium. Taxonomy (GTDB): domain Bacteria; phylum Bacteroidota; class Ignavibacteria; order Ignavibacteriales; family Ignavibacteriaceae; genus IGN3. The sequence continues at coordinate 6,050 of JBBQSH010000111.1, forward strand.
GTTGCTGATGCGTTTATCGAAAATGAAAGCGAAATACTTGCTGGCAATTTTAATAAAGAACTCGTAACTGTAATTGAAAAATCAAGTACATTAAAAAAGATTGAAAAAGCTTCGATTGAAAAAATTTACAGACATCGAAGTGTTGTTGAACGCGAAGTTGCCGGCTACGAAGTTCTTGGTGGTTTGCTCGATACTTTTATTACAGCATATAATGAACGCTCAAATAATAATCTTACACCAAAAAATCGAGCTGTTATAAATCTTATACCCAAAAGATTTTTCTTCGGAGAAAAAAGTAATCCGGAACTTTATCAAAGACTTTTAAGAGTTATCGATTTTATTTCTGGAATGACAGACTCTTATGCGGTTTCTATTTTCAGAAAGATTAGAGGAATTTCTTTGCCCGGCGGAAGAGTAACGGAATAATATATAAACAATCATTGAGAGTGAGTCTTCGAACGAAGCAATCTGTTGAACGAATAAGATTATTGAATATTATGGAAAATTAAAATTTGGCAGTTTGCTTCGCCCCGATGAATCGGGGACTAGCAGTGAATTAGAAATGCTAATGTCTCTCAGTTTTCATATCACGAGTCATAAGATCAGTTGTTGCTTTAACAGGATCTTTATCTTCAAACAAAATTTTATAAACTTCTGTTGTAATCGGAGTTTCAACATTATTTTTTTCTGCAAGCTTGGATGCAGAACGACTTGTCTCAACACCTTCAGCAACCATATCCATACTTTTCAATACTTCTTTTAACTTTTTACCTTTACCAATTTGTTCGCCAACATAACGATTACGACTGTGTTTACTCATACAAGTAACTATTAAATCACCCATTCCGGAAAGTCCGGCAAAAGTTTCTGGTCTTGCGCCCATTGCTAAACCAAGTCGAGAAATTTCTGCAACACCGCGAGTCATAATTGCAGCTTTAGTGTTATCCCCAAAACCAGCACCATCAATAATTCCTGCCCCAATTGCAATAACATTTTTAAACGCACCGCCAAGCTCAACACCGAGAATATCTGTTGATGAATAAACACGAAAGTACGAGTTCATAAATGCAGCTTGAATTGATTTTGAAATATCGTGTTCGGTTGAAGCAGCAACAACAGCAGTTGGAATTCTTTTACAAACTTCTTCAGCGTGAGATGGTCCTGATAATACTCCAATCTGATTATCACTTAAGTGAGGATGAACATCTTTCAACATCTGCGACATTGTCATCAAATGTTTGTTCTCGATTCCTTTTGCAACGCTTACAAGAATAGTATTTTTAATTTCAGAATAACTTACATCTTCAATAACTGATCGTAAAAATTGTGAAGGAACAGCAAGTACAATTAAGTTTTTTTGATGTACTGATTCTTTTAAATCGTGAGTGATTGTGATTTCTTCAGGGATTGGAACACCAGGAAGGTAAAGGGAGTTAATCCTTTTCTTGATTAACTCTTTAACATAATCTTTTTTGTATTCCCAAAGTGTTACTTGATGACCGTTATAATGGAGAAGAATACCAAGTGTAGTTCCCCAACCACCTGCACCAAGTACAGAAATTTTCATTTTTTCTTTTTCTTAAAACTAATTTTACTTTCAGTTCCGTTAATCAATCGCATAACATTTTTACGATGTGTAAAAACAACAAGTAAAGAAACAGCAGCCACAAATGGAAGTAATGTTCCATAACTCTGTATATGATCGTGAAGAATGTTCTCTCTAAAGATCAGAGTTAATGGAATTGACAATGCGGCTAATATCGAACCAAGAGAAACATAACGTGATAATGTAACAACTATTATAAAAATCCCAACAGCAACAAGCATATCAACAGTAATAATCATAATTAACATTCCAAGAGCTGTTGCAATTCCTTTTCCGCCACGGAAACCAGCAAACACTGTCCAGATATGACCGATAACCGCAGCAATACCAGCAATGATTTGAACTAAAGTAAAATCATCAAACGGAGAAACGTTTTGGAAAGGTAATCCTCCGTAATGTAATCTTGCAACAACAACAACTACAAATGCACCTTTAAGTGCATCAAGAATAATTACTAGTAACCCTTTTTTCCAGCCTAATACGCGCATAACATTTGTGCCACCAGCATTTCCGCTGCCGTGCTCACGAATATCTATACCATGAGAAAGCTTACTAATAATAATGCTCATTGGTATTGAGCCAACTAAGTAAGAGAGAATTATTATCGTTGCGAGTAAAAACATTAAAAATCCAAAAATTTGTGATAAAACCTAAACAATAAATTCTAAATAAACAACGTATAGAAATATTTGATAATTTAGAAGTTTTTATTATTACCGTCTATTAGATCATCTTTACTATCGTTCGATTCAGGATATTATTGAATAAATATGCCATTACTATGCCAAAAATCCGCGTACTCTTTAATAAACTCACTTTTTATCGATTTTTGAACATCTTCTACGTAATTAACTGTTTTCATTCCAACTAAAGTTGTTGTTACTTCGGGCACACTATTAATTAATAGTATAGCCTTTTGCGAAAGTGATAATTTTTGTTGCTCATTATCAGCAAATTTATCAATCGTCTTATGAAAAGCCTCATTTTCAAGGTTTTTCTTTTTAGCCAGAATGCTAAAAATTGAATCCATTAAAATATTTGTTGTAACTGCATAATTTCTTAAAGCTCGAACAACATTTTCATCATCCGGATAACTCTTACCAATTTCATTTATTGCAAAATTTGCACGCGGTATTAAATAGGTGCTTTTTATTTCACTAAAATTTCCAGGATTATCAAACTTTCTATAATTTGATTTTAGGATGGCTGAAATTGAAATACAATCAGTAACATTTTTTTTTTCACTCGCACTCAATCCCATATAATTAATATATTTTTCTATCAGATTAGATTCCTGTTTACTCAAGTCATCCATCAAACTAAATATTTCATTATCGTTTCTATCTTCAGTTACAGGATAATCTGCTAATCGTATAAGTTTATTTTTACTAATAGCATTTAACGGACGATTAACTAAAACTCCAAGATTATTTTCTCCGGCTAGCTGTAAAAAAGTTTTAGTTCCATTTTCTTGGTTTAAAATATTCATTCCACCGTTTTCAATTAGATTCATTGGGAATTGAACAACAGCAAAATGATTATCTGCATTAATCTCATTAGCAATGCTTATGACTTTCTCAAGCGAAGTAAAATTTTGTTTTGTTTCTTTCTCCGCAAAAGTATTTGAAGAAATTCCGTAATAAGAAATTCTGCCGCGTTTTACTTCTAATTCTAAATACATGAACGCTTCTTTTATTCTACGATAGTATTCCCGCTCCCGTCTTTCGGGGTCGGAAATGATGGAGTAGGTTAAAAAATATTCCGGATTATGAAGCAGATAAACATCAATTTTTTTTAATTTTAATCTTTGCAAAGAAAGAGTAATTTGATTTTCCAGAAAATCTGAACTTATACAATGCCACAAATCCGGGCTGCATTTTACAACATCTTTAAAAGCTTTACCCGATTGTTCTCTTTCCATTCCAAGTTTAAGATTTGATCCTTGTAAATATCCGCCTTTAGAAACAAGAATAATATTTTCACGATTGATTTTATTTTCTGCAATAAGTTTGTTTAAAACTTTTCCAACAAGAATTTCACTTCCGCCATCAGAATAGTTTGAAGAAGTATCGATAAGATTTATTCCTGAAAGGATAGCTTTCTCCAGTGCTTGTTGATGCTGTGGAATTCCATCATCTATTCGATAGCATCCAAATCCGCAAATTGATGCATGAAATTCTGTTTTTCCCAATACTTTTGATTTAATATAAGGATACTTAGAAATGTAACTTTTGGTAAATTCTGATGAAGCCATAAATTCCGATTATGATAAAACTGTGATGCAAAGCTATAAAAAATGAGCGGATTCTCAAGTTTTTCTTGATCAAAAATACTTATAACTGCAAATCTTTTCTTTAAAACTATAATGCCATATATTAACAACTCAAAATTTTAGGATTAAAAAGATGGCAAAAGTTCAGAGTTTTGCAGATAAAGCAAAAGGCAAGAAAAAAGTTGAAGGCGTAACTGTAAAGGTTATTAAAAGCATGAAAACCGATGGCGGCGCTTATAAATTCAACGAAAAATTTGTTAAGCTTGCAGATATTAGCAAAGTGACAGATATTAAATAATTTTAGTGTTTGATTCTTTCAATCAAACAGTTCAGGATTTAATGCTCCTTCCAAGTGAAGGAGTTTTTCTTTTATTGCAAGCCCGCCTGCATAACCAATCAAACTTCCATTTGCACCAATTACGCGATGACAAGGGATTATAATTGGTACAAGGTTTTGTCCGTTTGCTTTTCCAACAGCACGAATTGCTTTTACATTACCAAGTTTTTCTGATAAAGTTTTGTAACTGATTGTTTTTCCATAGGGAATTTTTTGTAACTCATTCCAAACTTTTTTTTGAAATTCAGTTCCTTCTAAATCTAAAGGAACGTTAAACACTTTTCTTTCTCCAGAAAAATATTCTCTAAGTTGATTAAAGATTCCAAACAAATAAGGATCATCACTTCTAAGTTTTGTGGCTGATGATAATTCGGTTATTTCTTTTGAGGGATTAAAGTATATTTTTTTTATCCCCTTTGATGATGCAAGAACAGCTATATTAATTTCAGAGATTGTTTCTTCAGAGTAGTATTTTATTTCCGACATATTCGCTTCCATAAAATAAAAAAGGCTGCTAAGCAAAGCAGCCTTAAATAGTATCTAATAATTTATTAAGCAGGAATCACATTTATTGCAGGATTAACATCACGTTTTAATAAGCCTTCAATCGCAGTAAGTGTTCCGCTAATCGAACTTGGGCAGCTACCGCAAGCACCTTGATAACGAATTTTAACTGTGTAGCCATCTAAACCTAAAACTTCTAATCCACCGCCATCACCTGCAAGTGCTGGTCTTACTTTT
>JBBQSH010000112.1:0-10897 GCA_038214015.1 Ignavibacteriales bacterium
CGTGGGGGAATTGTAGAAATAGTAGTCTTTTATAACCGTTTCAACGGTTTAAGTATGATACTTTTAAACTTTTAGCACTTGAAATAAGATATAAACTAAACTTAAGTTGACGCCAATGCGTTTTCACGGGAATGACACATAAAGCTCAATTTTTGAGACAGCCTCTTTTACAGCAATAAAATTAAATTCCCAGTTTCTTAATTTTTCTCCAAAGCGTTGAAGGATTAATATTTAATTCTTTTGCAGCTTTAGTACGATTTCCATGATACTTATCTAAAACTGATATTATTAATTCCCGTTCAACATCTTTAAATCCATTTTTTTGAATTGCGTTTGAGGAAGCGATTACTGTCTTTTTTTGTTCTCGCAATCTTTTAGGAAGAAACTCAACCTGAATGATTTTTCCATTACAGAGAACAAAACAATGTTCAATCACATTTTCTAATTCTCTGATATTTCCCGGCCATTCGTATTCCATTAAAATATCAAATGCTTGTGATGAAAATTGCCTTATCTCTTTATTAAACTTTTTATTAAACAATTCAATAAAGTGATTAACAATTAATGGAAGATCATCCATTCTATCTCTTAGAGGAGGAAGATGAATATTGATGACATTAATCCTGTAAAATAAATCTTCACGAAATCTGCCAGCAGAAATTTCTTCAGAAAGATTTTTATTGGTTGCGGCTATTATTCTCGCTTCAACTTTGATTGTTTTATTTCCACCAACTCTTTCAAATTCCCTTGTCTCTAATACTCTTAAAAATTTTGTTTGAACAGATAATGATAGATCACCTATTTCATCAAGAAATAATGTGCCGCCTTTAGCAAGTTCAAATTTTCCTATTTTAGTTTTTATAGCTCCGGTAAACGACCCTTTTTCGTGTCCAAACAATTCACTCTCAATTAGTGATTCAACAAATGCACTGCAGTTAACGGCAATGAACGGACCTGTTTTTCTTGGACTGTTTAAATGAATTGCACGAGAGGCTAGTTCTTTTCCTGTTCCGCTTTCACCGGTAATTAAAACTGAACTATCTGTTTGTGATACACTTTCGAGAACAGTTATAATTTGTTTAATCTCTTTATTTCTGCCGACAATATTTTCATACTTAAAAATATCACTAAGATGCTCTGATAAGTTTTTTATTTCAGAAATATCTATGAATGTTTCAACTGCGCCAATCTTTTCATTTTTGTTATTAATAAGAATACCGGAATTTACACGGATTGGAATTATTTTACCGTCTTTATGCATTATCTCCAATTCGTTACCAATCATTGGCTTGCCTTTTTGCATCGTCTGCTCCATATGGCAGCCATTTCTGCAAAGTGAAGAATTAAAAATATCCCAGCATTTTTTCCCAATTGCCTCAGATTTTTTGTAACCGGTTATTTTTTCAGCAGAAGTATTGAATGATGTAACGTTCCAATCGTTATCAATTGTAAATGTTCCTTCAATATTGCTGTTAAATATTGCATCAAGTTTATTTTTCTGATCAATTAACTCAAATGTTTTTTGTTGAATCTCTTCTGCAAGAGAAAGCATCTCTTTAGTATCTCTAAAAACAAAAACTACACTCAAAACATTTTCATCTCTTTTTATCGGAGTAATTGAAGCAAGAACATTTTTAACATTTCCTTTACCATCTGTAATGTTCATCGAAATATTATTGAAAGCTAAATTCTCATCTAAAGATTGATGGATAAATTTTTGATCTTCCGGTCTTTTGGCAAAAAGAAATTCAAAAGATTTTCCGATCACTTCCTCTTCATCGTAACCTGTAATTCTTGAAGCAGCCTCATTAAAAACTAAAATATTTTTATCCTTTGCAATTACAGCAATTCCATCCGGAAGAATTAAAGACTCTTTATTCTTATCTATTATTTGTTGAACGTCAGGCATATTGATTCCATTTGTTATTGCAACAATAAGCGATTGCGTGCTTAAATGCAATTATGATGCAATGATCATTGCATTAATGCACTACTCTGAATTTTGTAAAGCTTAAAACCTAACAGAATCAAACAAAAATGGTTGGAACGCTTTTAGCCTATAATATTAGTGCTATGGAGAAAATATTATGAGCAATGAGACAAAAAGCTGGATAAAAAGTAAAATGGAATCACTGTGCACCAAATTGGAAAAGCACATTCTGTCGAATAAAACTTTGAAGTGTAAAGTCGTTTTCGGTCCAGTTCGCTCAAGAAGATTAGGTTTAGTACTTGGGATTAATAATATCAAGAAAAAAGTTTGTTCTTATGATTGTATTTACTGTCCCATTGGAGAAAAATCTTATTGTTCGATATGTACAAATAATTGTTTATCCCCACACGGACTTTACTTCTCTGTAAAAAATAAAATTGATGAGATTAAAAAAAGCGGTAAGGATATAGATTACATCCTTTTTGCAGGGAACGGAGATCCTGCACTTGATTCAAATTTATCTCAAGAAATTTCAATCCTAAGAGAATTTGGATACAAGATTGCAGTGTTCACTAATTCTGCAATTTTATGGAATGAGAATATCCAGGAAAACTTAATGTATGCGGATTATGTCTCACTAAAAATTGATACTGTTAATGAAGAAACATGGTTAAAATTTAATCGTCCTCATCAAAGATTAAGATATAATCTTATTCTAAATGGAATTGAACAATTTTCGAAACGATTTAAAGGTACTCTTGCAACCGAAACGATGTTAATAAAAAATATTAATGACGACGAAACTGAGATTGAAAAACTAGGTGAATTTTTAAATTCTATAAATCGTGATACTTCCTATTTTATGACTCCAATCTATCCAACCACTAAAAGTTATGCAGTGAGTCCGGATACAGAAACTCTGCTTCATTTATCAGAATTTATTCAAGCAAGAGTTTCTAAATCTGTAATGCTATGCTGCCCGGAAACTGAGGAATTTTTTGCAACAGATGATTTTGAAAATGAACTGATTGGATTGCTTGAAATGCATCCGGTGAATGAAACTGCAGTAAAAACTTTTGCTCTTGCTAATACAAAAATTAATAAACTCAATGAACTTATCGAACTGAAACTTATTAAGCAATTGGAACATAATGGAAAAAAATATTATGCACTTGATGAATCTTTACAAATATAACGGACTAAATAAAAAATTATTAAACAGGAAGAACATAAATGAATCAGCCAGACAAACAAAAATCATACGAAGATGAACAAAAAAGAATTTCTGAAACTGTTTCTAAAATAAAACACAGAATTGCAGTCTTTAGCGGAAAAGGCGGAGTTGGAAAAACAACAGTTAGTGTAAACCTTGCATATGCATTTCAGTTAGAAGGGTTTTCAACGGGAATACTTGATGCTGATATCACAGGCCCGAATGTTGCGAAAATGCTAAATGTTCAAGAGGAAATGATTTATCTTGATGAAAAAATGATTCCGTTCGAAAAATATGGTGCTAAAATGATATCGATGGCAAGCTTAATACCTCATGGTCAGCCATTAATTTGGCGCGGACCAATGAGATCAAAAGTCATAAATCAATTTCTTGCTAACGTAGATTGGGGTGAACTAGATTATTTGATTGCGGATCTACCTCCTGGCACTGGTGATGAAATTTTAACTATTGCACAAGAAATGAAACCTGATTACGCACTGATCGTAACAACGCCTCAAGAAGTTTCAGTGATTGATGCTGAACGTGCAATCAATATGGCAAAGAAACTTGAAATTCCATTTATCGGTGTAGTTGAAAATATGGCTGGATTTGTTTGCCCACATTGTGGCGCTGTTGCTGAGATATTCGGGGCTGGAGGCGGTGAAAAACTTGCTGCTGAGTATGATGTAGAATTTCTGGGTTCAATTCCAATTGATATTGATGCCAGAATACTTTCTGATAAAGGCAAACCGATTGTACTTGAAAAACAAAATTGTGAAGTGACAACTGTTTTTAAAGGGATAGCCGATTTGATAACACAGCACTATCAAAAAGAATTAACAACTCAATTGAATTAAGAGTTATAAATGAATAAAAAAGTAAAAATCGGAATCATCATTTGTGATAGATACAAAAGCTGTGCTGGCGGAAAATGTTTCAGAGCAATTAAAGAAAGGGCAGGTGCTTTTGATATTTATAAAGATAAAGATGTAGAACTTGTTGGCTATACAAGCTGCGGAGGTTGTCCCGGTGGAAACATCGAATACGCTCCTGAGGAATTGAAAAAAAATGGTGCTGAAGTAGTTCACTTTGCAACGGGAATGGTTGTTGGATATCCGCCATGTCCATACATAGATCATTTCAAAAGTTTTATTGAAACAAAATATGATATGAAAGTTGTTGTTGGCACTCATCCGATTCCCGAGAAATATTTTCTCACTCATACAGAATTGGAAACATGGAAGAATAGTAAGTGGAATGAGATTTTAGAGCCTACGCTAAAAGAAAAAGCAGTAAGATTGAGTTATGATTAGTTTAAAGGATACCAAATAAAATGATTGCGTTCGGACCTATACCATCACGTCGTTTAGGAAGAAGCCTTGGAATAAATAATATACCTCCAAAAGTTTGCAGCTATTCATGTGTTTATTGCCAGGTTGGATTAACTACACATATATCAGTCGAGCGGCAAGAATTTTATTCACCGATGATTATATATACCGAAGCAAAAGATCGTTTGAAAGAACTAAAAGCAAATAAAGAAAGAATCGATTACATTTCATTTGTTCCTGATGGCGAGCCGACTCTTGATGAGAATCTTTATGAAACAATTCAACTACTTCAGGATTTTGGGATAAAGATTGCAGTATTTACAAATTCATCTCTTATCTGGAAAAAGGAAATTCAATCAGCATTAAATCTTGCCGATTATGTTTCAGTTAAGATTGATGCACTAGATGAAACAACCTGGAAACAAATTAATCATCCTTCTTTATCACTTAATCTTAATAAAATATTAGATGGAATATTAGACTTCAAAGAAAATTATAATGGCACTCTCGTTACCGAAACAATGTTAATTGATGGAATGAATGATAATGAAGATGAGCTAATAAAGATTGCTCACTTTATTGTAAAAGTTGATCCGGAAATTGCTTATTTGACAGTTCCGACAAGACCTACACCATTAAAAAATATTCATAGTCCAGAGAGAGTAAAAACAAAAAATGCGTATAGAATTCTAAAATCTATTTTTAATAACACTGAATTATTAGATGAGTACGAAGGGAATCAATTTTCTGTAAGCAGTAAAACAGAAGAAAATTTAATCAGCATTATGGCTGTTCATCCAATGAGAAAAGAGGCAGTTGAAGAATATCTAAAAAAATCCAGTTCAACCTGGAATACAGTTAAAAAACTGGTGGAGGAACAAAAGATAAAAGAGTTGAATTACAATGGTTATACATTTTATAAAAAGAACTAAATCAATAAATCAAAAAAAAAGGAGATTATCATGCCAAATTTAGATGGAAAAGGTCCACAAGGACAAGGAGCAATGAGCGGTAGAAAAAAAGGACAATACAAAGACACAAAAACAGCTCAAACTGAAAAATCCGAAAATCAAACCTCTGAAAATAAAGAAGTTGAAGCGAAGACTGGAAAGGGTAGAGGACAAGGCAGAAGAAATGGATTTGGAAGAAATCATAATTCCAACAAATAATTAAATGCTAATTGCAGTCTCAATAAAAAAACCGGATTTGATTTCAGAACTCTCTGATGTATTTGGAAGAAGCAAGTACTTTTTGATTTCTAACACTATCAACAATACACTTGAGATTCTTCTAAATCCATTCTCACTGGAACTGGGTAATGCAGGAATACAGTCCGCCCAATTCCTCATCGAAAAAAATATTGAAACTATAATTACAAAACATATAGGAATTAATCCTTTACGATTCTTGGGTTGCTCAAATGTAAAAGTTTACCGGTTCAACAATGGAACCGGAGATAACGCATTAAAATTGTTTAACGAGAATAAACTTGATGAAATTAAAGTTGATAAAACCATACCATATCAATTAAGAAAAAGAAAAAGATATGGTGGAAAATATTCCAATAACATTGATTTGAAAAATCATAATAAAAAACAGGATTCTAAATGAATAACAGAATAGCAATTTCAATTGAAGAAAGCGGCAATGGAAAAGAAACTGTTGCAGAACATTTTGGAAGATGTTCAAAATTTAAAGTTTGTGAACTTGATGATGATAAAACATTAATAAAAACAGAAATATATTTTAATCCTTTAGTCGGTGAACATAATGGCGCTTGCCAATTACCAGGATATGTTAAGCAGTTTAATGTTAACACAATTATCGCCGGTGGAATGGGCCAAAAAGCTGTTAACAATTTTCTTAATTATGGTATAAATGTTATCACAGCACCGGGACTATTATTTCAGGATGCTTTCGATCTTTATTTGCAAGGAAAGCTTAGTGGTTATGAAGCTTGCAAGCATGAACATCATCATCATTGAGGGTAAAGTTGGTAATTTCAATTGCATCAGGTAAAGGCGGAACTGGAAAAACAACAGTTGCATGTGGACTTGCTTCTGTGATCAATAACTGTGTTTATATCGACTGTGATGTTGAAGAACCAAACGGTCATATTTTGTTAAAACCTAAAATCACTTTAGAAGAATCTTCGTACAAGATTATTCCAAAAATAAATAATGACCTATGCAACTTTTGTAATAAATGCACAGAGGTTTGTGAGTATAATGCTCTCCTTAATTTCAAAACAGAAATTTATTTGATTGATGAACTTTGCCATAGCTGCGGAGCATGCACTTACTTCTGTTCCCAAAAAGCAATTACAGAAGTAAAAAAAGAAAATGGGAAGATCAGAGTCGGTGAAACTTCAAATAATATTTTGTTTTATGATGCTTATCTGAAAATTGGGGAAGCGTCTGCAGCACCTCTAATTAAGAAGGTTAAGCACAGGTACGATGGAAACAGACCGGTCGTTATTGATTCACCACCCGGTACATCATGCTCAATGCTGGAAGCTGTTAAAAATTCGGATTTTTGTGTACTCGTTACAGAATCAACACCATTTGGATTTAATGATCTTAAGCTTGCTATAAATGTATTGAGACAAATAAATATTCCATACGGGATCGTAATAAATAAATACGATGAAAATTTTTCTTTACTTGATGAATACATTCACGATAATAAGTTGAATCTTCTACTAAGAATTCCATTTAGAATGGATATTGCTGAAAGTTATTCAAAAGGTAAACTCCCAACAGAAACAGTTAAAGATTACAAAGTAATGATGGTAGATCTAATAGAAAAAATAAAAAAAGAAATTGTTGAAAAAGAGTATGCTTGATAAACACTATAAACAAATTGTAATTCTTAGTGGTAAAGGAGGAACCGGCAAAACAACAGTTGCAACTGCACTCTCAGAAATAGCTGAAGATAAAGTTGTAATTGATACCGATGTTGACGCTGCTAATATGCATTTAGTTTTTGATTACTACACAAACGCTGAATACGATTACTATGGAGGTAAGAAGGCTGAAATAAATCCCAACAAATGTTCTCAATGTGGAATGTGTGAATCAGTTTGCAGATTTGATGCTATAAAAGATTTTAAAGTAAACAGAACAAGCTGTGAAGGATGCGGATTTTGTTTTCGTGTTTGTCCGGATAATGCAATTTCATTTTATGAATCAAAATCCGGAGTTTATTCAGAGTGTGAGTTAGAAGATCAATCTAAATTTTATTATGCACAATTATTAGCGGGTGAAGGTAATTCCGGCAAACTTGTAAGCGAAATTAAAAGGAAAGCTTATGAACAGGTTAAGGAAAATGTTAAATGGATAATAATTGATGGACCACCCGGAATTGGCTGCCCTGTTAATGCAAGTCTATCAGGAGCAGATTTTGTCGTGATTGTAACTGAACCAACTCAATCAGGTCTGCACGATTTGAAAAGATTAATAAACCTGTTCAATATATTTAAGATTCCTAGTGGTGTGATAATCAATAAATATGACATTAATACTGATATGAGCAATGGTATTGAGGAATTTATAAGACCAGAAGGTATTCCCTTGCTAGCAAAAATTCCCTTTGACAAAAAATTCATTAAAGCGATTCAAAATTCTAAATCTATAATTGAATACGATTATACTTATATAGAAAAATTCAAAACAATTTGGAATGATATCCAAAAAAATATTTTAAACTGAAAGGACTAAAAATGTTAATAGCAGTAACATCATCCGAAGATTTACCTGATTCTTTGTTAAATGAAAGATTTGGACGATGCCAATACTTTTTAATTGTTGACCCGGATACAATGAAGTTTGAAGCAGTGCCAAATATTGCAGAAAATATGCAAGGTGGTGCCGGACCTAAGGCTGCAGAAATATTAATTGATAAAGTTGTAAAAGTTTTATTAACTGGTCACGTTGGAGATAAAGCCGAAGAAGCACTTAAACGAGGAAATATAAAAATCGTAGATGGTTTAAAGAGCAATTTAAAAGTTAGAGAAGCATTGACTAATTATTTATCAAAAAAATAAAAGAACAACAAATTGTATGTACCAACAAAAATATTTTTTACAAAAGGAGTGGGCAGACATAAAGATTACCTGAGTTCTTTTGAACTTGCATTACGAAATGCAGGAATTGAAAAATGTAACCTTGTCGCTGTAAGCAGTATATTCCCGCCATCCTGTAAACGCATAAGCAGAGAAGAAGGCTTAAAAGAATTGTTACCCGGACAAATTACTTTTGCAGTTATGGCCAGAAACTCTAATAATGAACCCAACAGATTAATTGCAGCATCAATTGGTGTTGCTATCCCTGCCGACAATACTCAGTACGGATATCTGTCGGAATATCATCCTTTTGGTGTAACTGAAAAAAATGCTGGAGATTATGCGGAGGATCTAGCGGCTCAAATGCTTGCAACCACTTTAGGTGTAGAGTTTAATCCCGAGTCAGATTGGAATGAACGCGAACAGGAATTTAAAATGTCCGGTAAAATTGTTAAGACATTTAATGTTACTCAATCTGCTGAAGGAGATAAAACAGGATTATGGACAACAGTAATTGCAGCAGCAATTTTATTGCCTTGATATTATTAGTCAAGATTCTAATACCTATTTATTGCATCATACGATCACTAATTAAAATAAACTAGAATAAGTGCGATGGAAATATTTGTTAATGTTTTAAGGGAATCACTTAAGGTTACATTTTTTGTTCTGCTGATGATGCTTGTAGTTGATTTTATCAATGTAAAAACAAAAGGTAAGCTAGAAACAATACTTAAAAACGGAAGAAAGTGGAAGCAATATATAATTGCCTCTGTGCTTGGCACTGCTCCTGGTTGTCTTGGTTCGTTCGCGGGTGTTTCACTTTATATTCACGGTATGATAAGTTTTGGTGCTCTTACTGGATTAATGTTTGCAACTGCCGGTGATGAACAATTTATTATGCTTGCAATGTTTCCTGATACTGCTTTAATTATGTTTGGAATTCTTTTTGTGCTTGGGATTATTGTTGGATTTCTCACCGATAAACTAGTTAAAAGGTTTAAGATTAAAACTTGCACGGATTGCGAAATCAAACAATATCATCCTGGTAATGAAAGATACAAACACTACATTAAAGATCACATCTGGAAACACATTGTAAAAAAACATCTACTAAAAACTTTTTTATGGACATTTGGTGCATTACTGATTGTTGAATATGGAATGACCATTGTAGACCTAAAAAGCATAACTTCAGAATATCCGTTTTTACTTTTAATTCTTGGGGCATTGATCGGACTAATCCCTGAATCTGGTCCTCATTTAATTTTTGTAATGCTCTTTGCAAAAGGTTTGATTCCATTTTCAGTACTTTTTACAAGCTCAATTGTTCAGGATGGACACGGAATGCTGCCAATGCTTTCATATTCAGTTAAAGATTCATTAAAAGTAAAATTATTTAATCTAGTTTTTGGTCTTATCTTTGGGTTGATTTTATTTGCAATTGGATTTTAAATTTCAAACAAACTACCATCTTGTAAAATCTTACATTTTAAGAACATTAAGAACATTTAGGAGATTAAGAAATGGAAATAAAACCAATCCAGGATTACTATCCTGATGATGTTGCACATTGCTTCGGATGCGGCAGATTAAATGAACACGGTCACCAAATAAAAAGTTATTGGGATGGTGACGAAACAGTTTCTCAGTTTACACCAAAAGAATATCATACTGCAATTCCAGGTTACGTTTATGGCGGATTGATTGCATCATTAGTTGATTGCCATGGAACAGGAACGGCTGCGTTGGCAACTTATAGGGCTGAAAACAGAGATTATGATTCTTTGCCTCCAGTTAGATTTGTAACAGCATCTCTTCAGATTGATTATTTAAAACCGACTCCTCTTGGAATTGAACTTGAGTTGAGAGGAAAGATAATTGAACTAAAAGGCAGGAAAGTAATTTCTGAAATTACAGTTAAAGCAAATGGCGAAATAACTGCCCGTGGAAAAGTAGTTGCCGTTCAAATGCCAGAATCTTTTAGCAAATAGATTTTCTCTTGTATGAATATTAATCGATAATTTTATTATCAAATTACTGCGATACCACTCTAAAACTTACGAATATCATTTAATCATAAAATTGCATCTCGCAGATCCTTTGTAATAATCTTGGATAAGTGGTAAATTTTTTTATGAAATTTTAATCAACTTTACAAGAAATAGAGAGTGAATATTGGATCAAACATATAAAGCTGCCGGAGTTGATATTGAGGCAGGCGAAAAGACTGTAGATAAAATTAAGGGCTACGCTAAATCTACATTTAATAAAAGTGTTCTTGCCGATATTGGGATGTTTGGGGCTTTTTATGAACCTGATTTCTCTGGATATGAAAAACCGGTTTTAGTTTCAAGTGT
>JBBQSH010000113.1:0-10879 GCA_038214015.1 Ignavibacteriales bacterium
CTAAAAGCTTTGTAGAAAATACAACTGGCGCAACAACTGGCAATCCAAGCAGCCAAAAAAATTTATTTTGGTGTTTATACTTTTTCATAACTAATTTTATACGGTTAAAAGATAGACAAAGAAGTATTTCTCATCAATTGTTAATGTCACTATTTTATTCCGTTAAACACTAAATACTTGAGAACACTTGGCATTTTTTTTAACTTTTACTTATACTAATCATCATTAATAATTATTGTATGAATCAGATTTCTGAAAAAAATATAACCATTTCATTACTCGGTAAAAGTATTATAAAAACTTTAGCGTATTATGATATTTTTGACTACCCGCTGAACGTAACAGAAATTTATCAGAATCTTGGAACTAATAGCGTCTCTTTATCTGACATACAAAATGAGATTGAATACTTATGCAAAGCTGGTTTAATCTTTAATAAGAATGATTTTTATTTATTAAGAAATAACCCAAATTTTATTTCAAGAAGATTAATAGGCAACCGGTTAGCTGAGAAAAAATTAAACTCAGCTTATCGAATGACAAAATTTATTTCAAAGTTTCCTTATGTGCGCGCAATACTGCTTTCAGGTTCTATTTCAAAAGGTTATATGGAAGCAGATTCTGACGTGGATTATTTTATTATCACTCACCCAAATCGTTTGTGGGTAACACGATTATTATTAATGCTGTTCAAAAAAGTTTTTTTGTTTAATTCTAGAAAAGTGTTTTGCATAAACTATTTTGTTGATACTGAAACTCTTGAGATTGAAGAGAAGAATATTTTTACCGCTACTGAGCTTGCAACACTAATTCCAACTTACGGTAAAGAATTATATGATGAACTTAATAGTAGAAATGCATGGATCAGAGAGTTCTATCCAAATTTTCCTAAAAGAGATACCGAAAGATTAGCCAACAAGAATGTCAGTTTAATTAAAAAATCTCTTGAAATATTACTTGGTAATTCTTTTGGTGATAAACTTGATGATTTTGCTATGAGCCTATTCGAAAAATCAAATCATAAAAAATATCGCGATTATAATTCGAAAGATTTTCAAGTTGCATTTAAAACTTCAAAACACGAATCAAAGCATCATCCAAAGTTTTTTCAAAAACGAGTATTGGAAGCGTTCAATAGTAAATTGAAATCGTTT
Source organism: Ignavibacteriales bacterium (assembly GCA_038214015.1). Lineage (GTDB taxonomy): Bacteria > Bacteroidota > Ignavibacteria > Ignavibacteriales > Ignavibacteriaceae > IGN3. The sequence continues at coordinate 1,155 of JBBQSH010000113.1, forward strand.
GAAAACACTTATAATATTTCTTTAGAGTGAGATGAAGAAAATTCTTTTCACACATTCATATTTTTACAAATTCGATTCAAAGCAATGGAATACACACCAACCTTATCCACCGCTTGGAACAATTTACGCAGCAGCAGTTATGCGCGAAGTCGGTTATGAAGTTTCTTTATTTGATACCGCTTTAATTGATACTCCGGAATTAATTCTACCCGTAATAAGAAAAGACAAGCCGGATTATTTAGTTATCTACGATGATGGTTTTAACTATTTAACTAAAATGTGTTTAACAAATATGCGAGAAGCCGCTTTCCGAATCGCAGAAATTGCCAAACAAAATTCTATTACAGTAATAGAATCAAGTTCTGATGCGGCTGATCATTATGAAAAATATTTAGACCGCAATATTGATTTTGTAGTAATCGGCGAAGGTGAAATAACTCTTAAGGAATTAATTAATAAACTTGAAAAAAATGAAAATGATTTTGATAATATTGATGGGCTTGCATTTAGAAAAGATGGTAAGACTGTCAAAACTCCACCAAGGCAAATTCTAAAAGAACTCGATGGCCTTCCTTTGCCTGCGTGGGATTTAATCAATATTGATGTTTATCGTGATATCTGGTTAACTCATAATAAATATTTTTCACTCAACATTGCTACTACGCGCGGATGTCCGTTTAAATGTAATTGGTGTGCAAAACCGATTTATGGAAACCGCTACAATGTACGTTCTCCTAAAAATGTAGTAGATGAAATTACTTTTCTGCAAAAGTCTTTTGGTGTAAATCATTTTTGGATGTGTGATGATATTTTTGGTTTAAAGCCTGGTTGGGTTCAGGAGTTTAGAGATTTAGTAAAACTGAGTGGATTAAAATTTAAGTACAAAATTCAATCTCGTGTGGATTTACTTTTACAGGAAGATACTATCACAGCACTTGCACAATCTGGGGTTGAAACTGTTTGGGTTGGAGCGGAATCCGGCTCACAGAAAATTCTGGAAGCGATGGATAAAGGAACAACGGTTGAACAAATTCATACTGCAACAAAATTGTTAAAGAAAAATAATATTCGTGTTGCATTCTTCTTACAGTTTGGTTATCCGGGTGAAACTAAAGCAGATATCAACAAAACAGTTGAAATGGTTTTAAATCTAATGCCTGATGAGATTGGTATTTCTGTTTCTTATCCATTACCCGGCACAAAGTTTTATGAAAACGTAAAAGCTCAGTTGAAAACAAAATCCAACTGGGCAGATTCTGATGAACTTGCTCTTATGTTCAGAAACACTTTTCCGCCGGCTTATTATAAAAGACTACATCGATATGTTCATAAAGTTTATAGGAAACGTGTCGGTTTAAAATCAATTCTAAATATTATTCGAAACCCATTTTCAGTTAACGCAAGGAATCTGCGTTCTGCAATACTGATTTTGTATTACATTCCGGCCTCAGTTTTTGATTCATTTCAATTAAAGAAATTGGAAAATGCTGAATGACATCTGCATTGTTTGATGCTGCCGCTAAGCAATACGATGAAACTTTTACCAGCACTAAAATCGGAAAACTTCAAAGAAACCGTACCTGGAATTATTTAGATTCAATTCTGCCGAAACATCAAATAAATATTCTTGAATTAAATTGCGGAACCGGAGAAGATGCAATCTGGTTTGCTAAGAAGGGGCACAATATTTTAGCAACGGATATTTCTGAAATGATGATTAATGCTGGCCAAACTAAAGTCAAACAGCTAAGTTTAACGGATAATATTTCTTTTGAGAAATTAGATATAAATGAAATTGACAAAAAATCATATAAAGAAAAATTTGATCTAGTGTTTTCAAATTTTGGCGGTTTAAATTGTCTAACTGAAAATGATTTGAAATCTTTATCAAATAAAATCAGGACATTACTTGTTTCTAATGGAAGATTTATTGCTGTTGTGATGTCTGATTTTTGTATGATTGAATCGCTTTATTTTATTTCAAAATTAAAATTTAATGAAGCGTTCAGAAGAAAGAAAATGCAGCAAGTAAATGTTAATAGCAGTCTCGTAAACACATATTATTATAGTCCAAAAATGTTTTACAGATATTTTGATCATGAATTTATATTGAATAAAGTAATTGGTGTAGGGTTAACAATTCCTCCATCTTATTTAAATAATTTCTTTAGTAATAAAATAAAGACTTCTCATTTGCTAAATAAAATAGAAAACAGTATTGGTAATAACTTATTTGCTGCTTCTATTTCCGATCATTACTTAATTGATTTGGTTGTAAAAGAATGAAAATCCTTTTTACACATGGTTATTTTCTAAATGATGATCCGAAAGAAATGATAATAATGAAGCCTTATGCTCCATTGGGAATACTTTATGTTTCAGCTTACCTTGAACGTAAAGGATTTTCTAATGAAGTATTTGATACAACATTTTCATCGATGCAAGAATTACAAAACTATTTACTGCAGTTTAAGCCCGATGTTCTTGCTGTCTATGTTAATTTGATGACCAAGCTTAATGTTCTGGATATTATAAAGTTTACTAAGACAAATCTTGATCAAACTAAAATTATTTTAGGCGGACCCGAAATAAGATACAATGCTCATGACTTTTTGTTTTTTGGTGTGGATTATCTGGTAATTGGTGAAGGGGAAGAAACTACACTTGAGTTAGTAAAAGCACTTAATGAAAATCGTTTTGATGATATTAAAAATATTTCAGGATTAGGATTTAAAAATCAAAACAACGATATCATATTTACATCAGAAAGGGAAAAGCTAAAAGAAATTGATTCACTCCCCTTTCCCGGCAGAGATAAAATAAATCTACAGCTTTATCTTAATGCATGGAAAGACCGACATGGTGAAAATGCAATTTCAGTTAGTACAATGCGTGGTTGTCCTTATACCTGCAAATGGTGCAGCCGAGCTGTTTACGGGTTGAGTTACAGAAGACGCTCACCACAAAATGTTTGTGATGAACTTGATTTGATACAGAAAGAATATAATCCGGATACGCTTTGGTTTGTTGATGATGTTTTTACAATATCGCACAAATGGTTAACTGAATTTAATGCTGTTCTAAAAGAGAGAAACTTAAAAATAAAATACGAGTGTATCACTCGTGCGGACAGATTAAATGAAGAGGTGATAAAAGTTTTAAAGGATTCCGGTTGTTTTAGAGTTTGGATTGGTGCCGAAAGCGGTTCGCAAAAGATTATTGATCTAATGGATAGACGAGTTGATGTAAATCAGGTTAGAGAGATGATTAAACTTGCACAAAAGTATGGAATACAAGCCGGAACATTTATTATGCTCGGTTATCCGGGCGAAACAGAAGATGATATTGAAGAAACAATTCGACATCTCAAAGAATCAAATCCGGAATATTTTACAATTACTGTTGCGTATCCAATTAAAGGGACAGAGCTTTTTACTGAGATTGAAGCATCTCAAACAAATAATTTTAGCTGGGATAAAAACACAGACCGCGACAGAGATTTTAAACGCACTTACAATCGTAAGTATTATGATTTTGCTGTACGAAGGGTTACTAATGAGGTCAATTATCATAAATTGATTTTAAGCAATAATATTTTTTCAAAAAACACCCTGGCATTTAAAGTTAAATCAACTGCGGCAAAACTTGGAATGCTTTATTACAGACTTAGAGAAAGTTAATAAATGATTTTAGAAGAGTTTAAAGAATTAAAAGCTTCAAACGGGGTAATAAGAATATCTGAAGTTGATGAGACTTTTGAAAAACTATATTTGCAAGTAAGAAAAAAAGAAAAACGAATTTACAGTGATGATGAAATCAAACTGCTGCCATATGCATCAAAAATAAATCCAAATAAAGCAGAATGGGAATTAAGAACAAATTCTTTTCTAAGATTCAAAAAATACCTGTCACAAAAAAAAACAAAACTAAATATTCTTGATCTTGGCTGTGGTAATGGCTGGCTAACAGGACAGCTTGCAAAAGAATTGGATCATAATTATTTCTGCGTTGATGTGAATTTAGTTGAGCTTGAACAAGCAGCGCGAGTAGTTGAGAATGGAAATATTAAATTTATTTATGCTGATATTTTTTCAACATCCTTACCATCTAATACTTTTGATATCGTAATTATAAACTCAGCTTTGCAGTACTTTAATAATATTTCTGCTTTAATGAAAGAGCTATTTTTTATTTCAAAAACTTACGGTGAAATCCATATTATGGATACGCCATTTTACAATGTAAATGAAATAATGCAAGCAAAAAACAGAACTCTTAAATACTATACATCGATAGGTTTTCCTGAAATGGCCGGAAAATATTTTCATCACACATTAGATGAGTTAAAATACTTGCGGCATAATTATTTATATAATCCAAATTCTTATAAGAACAAGCTGGCGGGTTATATGTTTGTGAAAGATTCTCCTTTTCCCTGGGTTGTTGTTACAAGATGATTTATGACAAACACGTTTTATTATTAACACCTGGATTTCCGAAGAATGAAAATGATTTTTTATGTACACCGCCTGTTCAGGATTTTTTGATAAAGTATAAGCAAATTTATCCCAAAACAAAGTTTTCTGTTATTACCTTTCAATATCCTTATGAAAAGAAAAATTATTGCTGGAATGGAATTAGTGTTTACGCAATTGGCGGGAATAATACTTCAATTAAGAAACCAATTACCTGGATTAGTGCAATTAGGACGGCAAAAAGAATTAATAAAGAATTTCCACTTGATTCAATTCACTCCTTGTGGTTTGGTGAATGTGCATTAGTTGGGAATTATTTATCAAAAAGATTTGGCTGTAATCATATTTGTACTTTAATGGGTCAGGATGTAGTATCTTCAAATTACTATTTGCGATTTATAGATAAATCTAAACTGAAGATTATATCTCTTTCACAAAATCAATCTGATGATTTTTACAAAATCACAAATCATAAAGTTGATGAAGAAATATTTTGGGGAATTGATGAACAATTATTTAATGGCTATGATAAAAGAGAAATTGATTTACTTGCAGTTGGCTCCTTGATTCCTTTAAAAAATTATTCATTACTTATTAAAACTATTGCAGAAATCGTAAAAGATTTTCCTGATGTTGTTTGCAAATTAGTTGGTGATGGTCCGGAACTTTTGATGCTAAAAAATCAAGCAGTTCAATTTGGAATTGATAAAAATATTGAGTTCACAGGATTATTATCACGCAAAGAAATATTTAAATTGATGAAGCAAAGTAAAGTATTTGTTCATCCATCAAAGTTTGAAGGTTCGGGTTTTGTGTTTGCAGAAGCGCTGGCAAACGGAATGAATGTGGTTTCATTCGATGTTGGTTACGCTAGACAAAATGAAAAGTGGTTTGTTGCAAGCGATGATGATGATTTTGTTTTACAAATACAGAAATTGTTAAATCATAAATTAAACTTTGAGCCATTAAATATTTTTCCGATATCTGAGACAATTAATAAGTACAATAGACTTTATAATTTAAATCGAATTCAATGATCACGAACAAATTAAAATCAATCAACAAAAGATTATATCCGCAAAAGCTTTTTTACGGACCGGAATGGATTGTACTTGGTGTAAATAATATTTGCAATCTTCACTGTAAAATGTGCGATGTTGGAATTGAATATACTGCCAGCAATTTTTATCAGAACTTAATGGGAACCTCTCCATTAAATATGCCGATAGAATTGACGAAAAAAATATTTGATGAAACGGCTTTGTTTTATCCTAAAACCAAAATCGGTTACGCTTTTACTGAACCGCTAATTTATCCCGACTTAATTCCTTCTCTTCAATATGCAAAAGAAAAAAAACTTTATACATCAATTACCACAAATGCTTTAACATTAAAGCAAAAAGCAATGGATATTTGTGAATCAGGATTAAATGATATTTTTATTTCTCTCGATGGTCCGCAAGAAATTCACAATCAAATTCGCGGACACAAAAGTTCTTTCCAAAAAGCAATTGAAGGCATTGAAGAATTATTAAAACATTCACCACGACCAAGTATTTCTATATTCTGTGTTATTACAGAATGGAATATCGGACATTTAAAGGAGTTTGCAGATTATTTTAAAGAGCTGCCGATTAAACAACTTGGATTTATGCACACAAACTTTACTCCGGATTTTGTTGTAATAAACCACAATAAGCTTTATGGAGATAAATATCCTGCAACCATTTCTAATACTGAACAAATAGAAATCAGTAAAATGAATCTTAAGATTTTGCTTGATGAAATTACTGATATTAAAAAATCAGAATATTCTTTTAAAGTGACTTTCTCTCCTGAGATTAAAAATGAAATTGAATTAGACATCTTCTATAATCATCCTGAAAAATTAATTGGCAGGATTTGTAATGATGTCTATCGTAACATAATGATTAAATCAGATGGTTCTGTAATTCCTGCACACGGACGCTGTTATAATTTGAACATTGGAAATATTTATAATAACTCACTCAAAGCAATTTGGAACTCTAAAGTAGTTTCTGAATTTCGAAAAGATTTAATGAATGCTGGCGGACTTTTACCGGCTTGCTCAAGATGCTGCAGTGCATTTTAGATTATTAATTAAACTATGAAAAAAATTATATTATTTAACCCGCGTAGTGCAAATTCCAAACACAGAATTCCAAACTCTATTCTGCAGGTAGGAGCTTCTATTCAGGGAAAGTATGAATACGTTTTTGTTGATGGTAACATTGAAAAAGATCCGTGGAAGAAAATTGAATCATACTTAAAAACAAATGAGTTTAAATATTTTGCTTCCACTGTTATGCCAGGACAGCAATTAAAACAAGCAATTCCATTTTCAAAGAAAATTCGAGAACAATTTGCTGAAGTAAAAATTATTTGGGGCGGTTACTTTGCTTCCAATCAATATAAGTCAGCCATTAATTCGGGATTTGTGGATTTTATTATCAATGGTCCCGGTGATAAAGCTTTTCCGGAATTGATTGATGCAGTTGAAACAAGTAATGATGTTTCTTCAATTGAAAATCTTATCTACAAAAAGGACAATGAGATAATTAAAACAAAAAAATCAGATTTGTTTGATCAGGATTCACTACCGCCGCTTCCGTATGATTATTTAAACACATTCTATCCAATAGAAAAATATCTTGGCAAAACTTTTCTTGGAAAGAAAACAGCAGCTTATCATTCAAGTATCGGATGCCCTTTTACTTGTTCCTTCTGCGCTGTTGTTCCAATTTATGAAGCAAGATGGAAAGGCAAATCTGCAGAAAATATTTATAAAGATTTAATGTATCTGAAAAGTAAATTTGATATCGATGCAGTTGAATTTCACGATAATAATTTTTTTGTATCCGAAAAAAGAGTGGTTGATTTTTCAAATCTTATAAAAGATCAAAACATAATCTGGTGGGGCGAAGGACGAATTGATACGATTGATAAATACAAAGATGAATCACTCGCACTAATGAGAAAAGCTGGATGCAAAATGATTTTCTTTGGTGCGGAAACCGGCAATGATGAGATTCTCAAGCAGATGGACAAAGGCGGAACTCAAACGGGCAAGCAAATAAAAAGTTTTGCTGCACGTTTAAAAAAGTTTGATATCATCCCGGAATATTCTTTTGTACTCGGTTTACCTGCTGAAAATGATAATAAAGTTTTCAGACAAATTGATGAAGACATCAAGTTCATCAAAGAGATAAAAGAAATTAATCCTGCTACAGAAATTATAATTTATGTTTACTCTCCGGTTCCAACCGAAGGATCTGAGTTATATGAAAAAGTTTCTGCGGCTGGATTTAAATTCCCGCAGAAGTTAGAGGATTGGTTAAACTCTGATTGGGAGAATTTTGATTTACGAAAAAATCCGCTTACACCTTGGTTAAAACCATTTATGGTTGATAAAATAAAAAACTTTGAAACTGTACTAAACGCATACTATCCAACTGCTTCTGATTTTAAGCTAACAGTATTTCAAAAGAAAACCATGAGAATGCTTTCTACTTTTCGTTATAAATCAAATCTTTATCATTTCCCTTACGAATTAAAAGCCCTGCAAAAATTCTGGCTTCACTATCGCCAACCGGAGATTGAAGGATTTTATTCTGAATGAAAAAAATAGATTTAATCATTTATTGTCATTTCGAACGAAGAGAGAAATCTTTACTGATTTATGAAAAGATTTCTTCTAGAAAGATTTTTGGCCACCTTCTAAAGAAATTTCATAACGAATAATACTGATGTTTAAATCACAGATTAAAAAAGCATTATTTCCAATTCTTAGTTTTGCTTACAACCTCTATTCAGCTAAAGAGAGAAGTTATTCTTACAAGGGAATTAATGTTAGAGTTATGCCGGGAGTTTTTCATCCCGGATTTTTCTTCAGTACAAAACTGTTGATTGAATATATTTCAAAGATCGATTTGAAAGATAAAAACGTTTTAGAGCTTGGTGCAGGTTCAGGATTAATTTCAATCTACTGTGCCAGGCAAAACGCTAAAGTAACTGCCAGTGATATCAATCCAACAGCAATTAAAAATATTATAAAGAATTCTGTACTGAATGATGTTAAACTTGAAGTTATTGAATCTGATTTGTTTGATAAAATAAAACCGCAGCTTTTTGATTACATAATAATTAATCCGCCCTACTTTCCAAAAAATCCAAAGAACGAAAAAGAGCTTGCCTGGTTTTGTGGTAACGATTTTGAATACTTCAGAAAGCTTTTTGCTCAATTGAACGATTATAAAACGAAAGAAACATTTGTATTAATGATTCTCTCCGAAGATTGTGATTTAAAACGAATAACTTCAATCGCATCTGAGAATGGTTACGGTTTGAATATCATTTTTCAGAAGAAAGTTTTTGGGGAAGCTAATTACATCTTCAGAATTATTTAATTCAACTCAAGTTATTTAAAATGTATTTTAAGGTTTCGTATTGTCATTCCCACGAAAGTGGGAATCTATTCTTCGTTTATTTGGGCACAGTGGATTCCCGTTTTCACGGGAATGACACATAAAGCTCGATTTATGTGTCAGCCTCATGACATTTGTTATTTACTGTCTTACGAAACTCGAGTAAACTAATATTAAATTAGACTTGAATAATTTTAATAAAATCTAATTGCTTTCAAAATACTTAAATAGTAAAATTATATGGGTGCTGCTTGGTGTAGGAGTAATTCTTTACGCTTTATATATTCTATTCGTTTCACACACACTAACTTATGATGCACAACCAACTGATAAGCAAAAAATTCTTTTTGTTGCACAAAGAATTTTAATCGGAATACTTTTTTTCATCGCGATCTTAAACATTAATAAACTTCCTGTAAAGGAAACCTGGATTGCGTGGATAATTTTTACCGGATTGTTTGCAAGATTAATTTTAATTCCCTCTTCCCCAATTCTTGAAGATGATTTTTACAGATATCTCTGGGATGGTGCTGTAACCGCTAATGAGTTTAATCCTTATGTATTCAGTCCGCAGGATGTTATTGATAAGGATCCTGCCGTACCACAAAAGATTATAAAGTTAGCATATGAATCAGGTAACGTAATTGATAAAATAAATCATCCAAAAATAAAAACTCTTTATCCAACACTTTCTCAAATTATTTTTGCGTTGTCATATTATCTTTTTCCCTGGAGTGTAACCGGTTGGAAATTGTTAATGCTAATGGGTGATATTTTTTTACTTTTCTTTTTAATTAAAATCTTA
>JBBQSH010000114.1:0-10862 GCA_038214015.1 Ignavibacteriales bacterium
ATACAGCAAAATGCAAAAACACTTGCCGAAATAATAAACTATGATTTAAGAAAAGTTGGATATAACTATAATAACACTGCAATAGTTACTGCTGATTCGAACAAAATAAAATTTTATGCTGATATGAATGAACCTGGAACAGCCGGCTATGGAACAATTGACGTTGTAGAATATTTTCTAAGCAGCCCTTCAAAAGCAGCATCGACGACAAATCCTAAAGATGTTGTTCTAACGCGTGTATTAAATGGAACCGATACTTTAAGCGGACCCTCCTTAGGTTTAGTAAAGTTAGTGTTCTCTTATTTTGATAAAAAATTGACGAATACAACTAATCTGGATAGTATAAAATTTATTAAAACTGAATTTTGGGTTGAGTCTTTAGATCCGATAGAAGTTAATTTTGGGACACAGACAGGTTATCCATTTACATATTGGGAAATGACAATTAATCCGAGGAATATATAAAATGGGAAAAAGTATTTTACTTATCACTTTGGGGATTTCAGTCATAATCTCGTTATTTATTTTAAGGCTTAATGCAAATTCCAAAGAAGGATTAAGTGTATCTGTAAATATGTTTGAACAAAATCAAGCAAGACTGATAGCTAATTCCGGTGTGGAAATTTATCTTGAAAAACTTAAGGCTGATAAAAGTCTGCTTGATAAAACATTTATGAACAATAGCTTGTTCGGTGGAGAATATGATGTTTCTATTGAGGGACCGGATACTTTAGTTAAAGTGACTTCCATAGCACAATTTCAAGAGGCTACTCATAAAACAATTGTATTTGCCAAGGCTGATAAGATTCCATTTATTCCCGGGCCGGGTGCAATGTATCTAACTGCAAGCACTATAAGTTCCTTTAAAAAATCTGGGATAGGTGGTAGTGTTGAGATAAATGGAAACAATCACGATATCAATGGACAACCGCTTAATGATGGAATTGTAACACCAGGTATAGCCGTTGATGGAACTGATCAAAGAGATGATGTTATTAATATTATAAAATCAAATGCGATTGACCAAGTAATTGGAGCTGGTGGAACACCAAGCGTTCAGACAATTAGCAATACGGTAGATTGGAATGCTTACGCACTTCAACTTGTTGAAAATCCGGATATAATTATAGATACTCAGGATAAAATTAAAACTATGAATAACTGGGGAACTATTGCCGATCCAAAAGTAACGTTCGTAAATGGTGATATCGCGATTAATAATTCTGAAACCGCTGAAGGCTGCGGAATTTTAGTAGTTAACGGAAACCTTTCCATTAACGGAAATTTTACTTATAGAGGATTAATCATAGCTTATAAAGAAACTACAATAGAGATAAAACTAAATGGTAATGGTAAAATTTATGGTGGAATAGTTGTTGCAGGTCAAAGTATTGTTATTGAAGTAGCGAGTGGAAATTTTAGTGCTTTATATAGTTTACCGACTATGAATCATGTTGCCTCTTTGTTGAAAACAAATCGATTTCAGATTGTAAGCTGGTGGGAATAACCACTAGGTTTAAATACTTTTTACAATTTTACTTAAATCCTCAAGTATAATTTGCCACCCTCCAAATATTTTAATATTTACATACAAATAATGTCGTGTAAAATTAAGATTATTTAAAATTTAAGATTATTTGAACCAATCTACATCATTCCTTTTTTTTTAGCTTCGTGGTATAGTTATTGGGATACTTAATCAGAATAACTATTAGTATCAACGAAAGAAAAAAATGAGCAATATACAATCAATGTTAGCAATAGGGTCTTTGTTTTTACTTTCAATGGTATCATTGAATTTTAACAGCGCCCTTTTACAGAGCAATACCGCTGAAATCGAAAACAAAGTATATTTAACTGCTTTTTCACTGGCTGATGATCTAATTGAAGAGGTTAAACAAAAAAATTATGATGAAAAAACACTTGTTTTTCCAACCGTTAATCGCGGTACATTAACACAAACTGCCTCCTTGGGACCTGAGAGCGAAGTTTATCCATTCTTCGATGATATAGATGACTATAACAATTTTTCAAGAGATGCGGATGCACCTCATTCAGAAAGTTATCATATCTCAGCAAAAGTTTATTATGTATCTGAAACCGATCCGGATTCGAAGAGCAATAATCAAACTTTTCATAAAAGAGTTGATGTAACTGTAAGCAGTCCCTATTTAAATAACAAGGTAATATTAACTTTTATTTTTACACATAAATAATATGACTTCAATCATTGATATTCTTGGATCGAGTTTTATTGGTGGCTTATTGCTGCTACTATTACTTAAGCTTAATTTATTTGCAAACAGCAGCAGTGTTACTTCGGATAATGAATTAAAACTCCAGCAAAATTCAAAAACTTTAGCTGAAATAATTAATTATGATTTCAGAAAAATAGGTTACGAGTATGACAGCACAGCTATTGCAATAGCAGATTCTGAACATATAAAATTTTATGCTGATATAGATAGAAATAATACCATCGATAGTATAGAATATTACATTAGCGATACAACCTTAGCAACTGGCACAGAAAATCCAAGAGATATAATTTTGTACAGAAAATATAATGGCGTGGCTATGGGCGGACCAACACTGGGACTAACAAAATTCAAATTATCTTATCTAGATGAATTTAATGTTGTTACAAATGTTTTAGACGATATACGATACATCAAGGTGGAACTTTGGGTAGAATCAACAATCAGAGAAATGGAGTCTAACTTTGTTAATCCAAATCATCCTTATCTTTTTACTTATTGGGAAATGAAAATTAATCCAAGGAATATATAATTATGGGAAAGATGTCACTGATATTAACAATGGGAATTGCAGTAATAATCGGTTTCTTTGTATTGCGATTAAATACGAATGCAAAAGAAGGACTAAGTACAACACTTGATATGTATGAATATACACAGGCAAGGCTGATTGCAAATTCCGGTGTTGAGATATATCTTGAAAAAATGAGACGAGATAAAGCTCTGAATAGTGGAACATTTTTAGATAATGAATTGGCTGATGGTACTTATGATATATACATAACTGGACCTGACTCTGCTCTTAATATTAGATCTGTAGCAACTTTTATGAATGTAACTCATGAGACAATTGTTAAAGCAAGAAGAAATCCAGCACCATTTCCACTTGCACCGGCTGCTATTTATGTTTCGACGGTGGCTGTTCAAAATGCAAAATTAACAGGCAACTTTACAGTTAGTGGTTTTAATCACGACAAAAATGGTGGATTAGTAAATAATTCTGGACCTACTGTTGTGCCTGGTATTGTTGTAGATAATACTGCGGATAGTGTTGAACTGAGAGATAATCTGGGAAAAAACGCTAACAACCAAATTACGGGTTTAGGAGGCACACCTAGTATTGCTGTTAATGATTATAATGTAGATTGGGGTGGTGTTTCAAATGATATTGCCTTCTCAGCCGATCAGACATTAGGAACAGGTACTTACAATGGAGGAGCTTTTGGAACATATTCCAGCCCGCAAATTACTTTAATTAATGGAAATGCAACATTTAATGGTAATGCTTCTGGCGCAGGGATTTTAGTTGTTAATGGCGACCTTACAATACGCGGTACTTTTGATTTTAGAGGTATTATAATTGCTTATAAAGAAGCAACAATCAAAACAGAACTAAACGGTACAGGTAGAGTAATTGGTTCTCTAATAGTTTCAGGTAATTCAGTTGATATGAGTATCTCTAATGGTAATTTCAATGCTTTGTACAGCAAGGAAACATTGGACAATGCAAAATTGAACTTAAAATCTTCACGATTCCAAATACTTAGCTGGTGGGAATAAATTTTCGAATTTTGGATAGCTAGCTTGTTATTAAAATATGATTTAAAACCCATATTTTTATATGGGCGGTAATTTTCATTTAAACTTAAATTGAAGTAAAAAAGGTCTTCCTTCCGTTGTAAATAATTCCTACTAGTTTTCTAAACGGTCTTATATCTTAAATTTCGTACAAAGAATTCATTCTTGATTCAAAAAATTAAATAGTATGATAATTGATATTATCTTTCAAAATATTACTCCAAATTTAACATGATAATATATTTGAATATCGATCCTGTTAAATAATTATGTTAACTGGTATATCCATATCATTATCTTTACATTTAGGAAAACAAGCAGGTTATTAATTTGAAAGAGACAATTTTATTAGTAGATGATGAATTAACCTATCTGGAATTACTTAAAAGTATTCTTCAGCAGGAAGGCTATACCAATGTAATTACAGAATCCAATCCATTAAATGTACCTCATCTTTTAAAAACACAAAATATTGATCTTATTCTGCTTGATATTTACATGCCGCAGATGAATGGTCTACAATTACTCGAACAAATTACTCCGGAATATCCGAACATCCCCGTAATAATTGTAACAGCCGTAGATGATAAAGAGATTGCTCTTGAGGCAATTAAATTTGGTGCGTATGAGTTTATTATCAAACCACCGGATACCGATCGCTTACTCCTTACTATACGAAGAGCAATTGGTTACAAACTTCTTGAAAAAGAAAGAGATGTTTTAAGAGGTGAATCATCAATACCAAAAGTTGATGATAATAAATTTTCTAATATTATCACCGACTCAGATACAATGCGAAAAGTTTTTAATCTTGTTGAAATTTTTGCACCTACCAATGAAACAATACTTATAGTTGGTGAAACGGGAACCGGAAAAGATCTTATAGCAAAAAAAATTCACGATCTTTCTTCAAGAAAATACAATCCTTATGTTGCTGTAAATCTGGCATCAATATCCACTTCCCTTTTTGAAAGTGAGTTGTTTGGCAATATTAAAGGTTCATTTACAGGCTCTACTAGTGATAAACAGGGATATTTTGAAGCCGCGAATGGAGGAACAATTTTTCTTGATGAAATTGGTGAATTACCGAAAGAACTTCAGGGAAAACTTTTACGGGCTATTCAATACAATGAAATTTTTAAGATAGGAAGTTCAAGTCCTATAAAGTTGGATATTAGAATTATCGCTGCCACTAATAGAGATCTTGTTGATGATGTGAATAAAGGAAATTTCCGTGCGGATCTTTACTATCGGTTGAATCGTGGTCACATAAGCTTGCCTCCATTAAGAAGAAGAGGAAATGATGTGTTACTTATTTCCAATCATCTTATTAAAGTTGCAAACGCAACATACAACAAAAATATTTTAGGCTTATCCCGTGAAGCAAGTGCTCAGTTAAGAAACTATCCTTTTCCCGGCAATGTTAGAGAGTTAGAAAATATAATTTTTAATTCTATTGTGCAGTCTGAAGATAATCAGCGGTTAGCGTTTGTGGAAATTCCAAAAGTAACTGAGCGAAGAGAAATTGAAATGCAAAAATCTGAACTATTGATTTCGTTTGAGGAGGTTGAGAAAAAGCACATCATAAATGTAATGGGCGCCTTGAATAATAACGTTAGAAAAGCGGCATCCATTCTTGGTGTAAGCGAACGAACATTACAAAGGAGGCTTAAAAAAATCCGTGAAGACTAGGACAAGCCTTGCTATACACGTAAATTTTAGCGTCTAATTTGTCGTCTAATATTTAAATAATTCCTACACTTCAATAATTCTTCATTTTACTTCAAAATTCAAAACAAATTTTCCTCAATTTTTCTTGCACGCAAATTGCATAATAATGGTAAGCTTTTATACTAATAACTAAGTGAAATGGTCTAAAAGTAATTTATGATAAAGATAAATGAGAGATGGGCTTATGAAAACAATATCAACTAATACCAATATTATAACTGATTTTAACTACGGAAAAGTTTTTGCTACTGAAAGAAAAAATGATTTTTCAATTATAATGAAACTTGTTATTGCTTCATCATTTTTGTTTGCAGTTGCAGTGTTGATTTTTTAAAAATTAGATTGCAAAATCATCGTTCCTGATTAGCAGCAATATTGCAGAGTTAGGAACGATTAAAAATTTTTCTTTTTCAAATTCTATTTCAAAAGCTTCCTTCCTTAAGAATATTGCAAGATCCCCGTTTTTAGCCTGAAGCGGTATATATTTTACCTGATCATCTTTTCCCTTCCACAATTCGTCTTCGTTTTGCGCTGATGTTGCATAGCCGGGGCCTGCTTTTATCACATAACCACTTTGGATTTTTTCTTTCTCAGATACACCAACAGGTAAATATAATCCGCTATTAGTTTTGCTGGTATCCTCTTGTGGTCTGATTAATACTCTATCGCCTACAACGATAAACTTTTGAAGGTTTTTAATATTTACATTCATAATTTTTTCAAATTAAATAATTGATTCGGTACAAATATAAAAAAATATTTTAAGCTGATTTAGAACTTCTTGTAAACTTAATTAAATATGGCAGCAGAGAAGGATAATTTTTTACTAAGCCAAAACCTAATCTGCGTGATTTTCTATTCAATATTATTCCTTGAATAATCTTTGCTGTTGAAAGTCTTTTTTTAAATGTTTTTTCATATCGCTTTTTATAGAGGGAATATATTTTTTCACGATTATTTTCATCAAGGTCAAATTCACCAATAATTTCAAAAAGAAGCTTAGCAGATTCCATTGCCATTCCTATTCCATCTCCTGCTAAAGGAGAGATTACACGTGCAGCATCACCAACCATAATAATTCCATTTTCTACTACTTCCCTGTTTCCAAAATAAATATTACCTGTTCCATATATGTTTGCTGATCTGATATACTCAATCGCTTCATCAGAAAAAACTTTTTTAAAGTAGTTGTTTGATTTTATTACATCAATCAGTCTTTCGCGCGATGGAATTTTGGATTGCTTTCGGTTCTCCAAAAAGCACACTGTCATTTCAGTATCACTAACCTGATTCATTCCACAATAAAGTTCTTCATCAGTATAAATTCTAATCTCATCACTAAATAAATTTTTCAGCAAATTTATTGGCAAATGAAATTTTACTCCATTTAAATTTGATTTTTTATCAACAAAATCTCTTTCAAGTTTTTTGTCTAAAATGTTTTGTTTACCATAAGCAGCAACCACTAACTTTGATTTTATTCGAAGTTTGAGACCTGATCCATCTTCAATCTCGGAAATAAATCCAGAGTTTGTTTTGGTTGTAGAGCTAACTTCTGCGGGTTGAATAACTGTAACATTTTTAGCTTTTGCTTTTTCAATCAAAAAGGAATCAAAGACTGAGCGCTTCATTGCATGGGCATCAAAGTTTAGATCGGATTCTAAATCTATCCCAGAGTCATCAACAGCACGGAATGATTTAAGTTTGTTTGGTTTGAGAGAAAGGAAATCATCAAAGATATTTAGTTCTTTTAAAACATCTGATACTTCTTTTGATAGGAATTCGCCGCATAACACTTCTCTTGGAAATATTTTCTTTTCAATCAGAATAATATCAAGTCCTAATTGCGAAAGATAAAGTGCAGTTGTTGATCCTGCAGGTCCACCACCAATAATTAATATGTCTGTAGTTTGTTCAGTCATTTTTTAATTACAACCATCCATCTAAACGCCCACCTTTTTTTGATAACAAAATTTGTTACGCTGACATCTGATAAAAGTTTTAGTATTTCTTGCTTTATGAATCCTCGTTTAACTGAAAGAGGCGCATCGTTTTTAACCATCTCACTTTTTGAAAAAAAAATTGTTAAAATCTTAATCCCCGACAAAGCCAAATACGATCTTTGAAGATCATTAATTATAATTCCCTTCTTAGCTATTCTTAAAAATTCCTTTAATAAAATTTGTATTTGCTCTTCAGAAAAGTGATGAAGAAATAATGCTGCGTGAACAATATCGCAGCTATTATTTTTAAATGGAAGTTTAAAAGCATCAGAATTTAATTTCTTAGTTTGATTTTTTGAACTGCTTAAAGCACGCAGATTTTTGTCGATTGAAAGAATTTGGAGATTGGGATATTTACTTTTTGCTGCTAATAGATTATCCGAAGAACCTGATCCGATATCAATCACTTTTAATTCTTCTTTTTTAGATTGAATAAAATAGTGTAGTGCTGATTTAGTTGTTGAAATTCCACCAAGATATTTGTTGATGATGTTTAATTCCTCTAAAGCTCTATCAATCCGTTCATCCTGGATTGAAAAATCATCCATTATTTCTGATTGGTACGATCGCTTCATTCTATACAACTTTAAAGAGAACCAACTCCATTGTTAAACCAGGGCCGAATGCTATTGCACATAAATAGTCATTTTTATTCAGATCAACATTCTCCAATAAATTTTTAAGAACAAAAAGAATTGAAACAGAAGAAAGATTTCCAAAATTTCTTAATACTTCCCTTGAAGGTTTTAGCTGTTCATCAGAAAGTTTAAGTCCGTTTTGCAAAGAGTCTAAGATTGCTCTTCCGCCAGGATGAAGCGCCCAATGTTTGATTTTAGAAATATCAATTCCTTTTTGGTTTAAGATTTCTATTGCTTTCGGTGCTGCTGAGTTAAGAATAATTTTAGGCAGTTCGGATGAAAGCATCATTTCAAAACCATTGTTTCCAATTTTCCATCCCATAAACTTAGCTGAGTCCTGAAACAAAAATGATTCTGCAAATTGTATTTCAAGTTTTTTATCATTTGAAATATTTGTCTTCGAAAAGTATGCTGCGGCGGCACCATCAGCAAAAATCATATTCGCTAAAATATTATCTCGTGTTGGTTCAGTTTGAAGATGCAAACTGCAAAGCTCAACAGAAACCATTAAAACATTTTCATTGCCGTTTTGATTCATCGCTTCCCAAACTGCATTAACTCCAACTAAAGAAGCGGCACAGCCCATAAAACCGATATTAGTTCTTTTCACATTTGGAGAAATTTTAAACTCTTTAATTATTTCATAATCCAAACCTGGAGCAAAAAATCCTGTGCAAGAAATAGTAATTATTCTGTCTATCGCACCAAAATCTATATTGTTATTTTCAGCTAATTCCTTAACCGCTTGCTTAGTTAGTGAGATAGACCATTTTTCATATTCAGTCATTCGGGATTTAGTGTCCGGTGAAAAGTAATTTTCATCTTTCGTAAAAAACTTTTCAGTTGAATTTTCTTCACCATCCCGAATAACAAAAAATCGATGATCAATACCTGATTGATTTGCAGCCATTTCAATCATTCGGCTTATGGCTGAAGTTCCGCCCATACGCTTTTTTAGTTCAGCAGCGGCATAACTTTGAGCAACTTTAAATGGTGGAGAAGCTATAGCAATATCTATTAACATATTTTCTCTTATTAGTTTACTTCTTAACATAAAGAATAGAAGATTCGTTTCAAATTCCATTTTACTTGTATAAATTTGAATCCATATTTTAATAGAAAGTAAAATGAGCAAAGATTTCTGGAATAGCAGATATTCTGAACTGGAATTTGCATACGGAACAGATCCTAACAAATTTCTTAAAGAACAAATTGAAAAGCTTAAAACCGGAAAAGCACTTTTCCTTGGTGAAGGAGAAGGAAGAAATGCAGTTTATGCCGCTAAACTCGGTTGGCAGGTTGATGCAGTAGATTTTAGTTCTTCGGCGAAGCAGAAAGCTTTAAAGTTTGCAAATGAAAATGGTGTCAGTATTAATTATGTGGTCTGTGATCTTAACGAATATGAATTCAAAATCAATAATTATGATTTAGTGGTTATGATTTTTCTGCATCTTCCAATTGAATTGAGAGAAAAAGCTTTTAAGAATTCTATAAATTCATTAAAACTTAACGGAATACTTTTAGTCGAGGCGTTCAACAAGTACCAGATTAATAATTCGTCTGGCGGCCCACAATCATTAGATCTACTCTATTCAGAAAATGATGTGTTAAGTTTAGTTAAAGATCTGAGAACTGAAACTATTGATACAAAATCAATAGAACTAGATGAAGGCGAGTATCACAAAGGTAAAGCGGATGTAGTAAGATTTGTTGGAGTAAAAAGTTAACCGATGAAAAAAGTTTTATTCATCTCATACTTCTGGCCGCCATCAGGTAAAGCTTCACTTCATTGGCCATTGGATATTATCCGACATCTTCCCAAAGACGAAATTGAGCCGATCATACTTACAGTTGAAGAAGAAACATTTACACAAAAAGATGAAAGTCTTTTAAGTAAAGTTGATCCTAACTGGAAAGTGATAAAATCAAAAGCTTTAGAACCGTTTGATCTTTACAGAATTTTTATCGGTAAAAAGAAAAATGAAAAACTTGTATCGTCTGAAACCATATCGACAGAAAATAAAAGTTTAACTCATCGCATCGCCTTATGGATAAGACTAAATTTGTTCATTCCTGATGCAAGAGTAGGCTGGAATTTTACCGCAATAAAAGCGGCAAGTAGATTTGTCGAAAAAGAAAAAATTGATGTCATCGTATCAATTGGTCCGCCGCACAGTTCCCATCTGATTGGTTTAAAACTTAGTAGGAGATTTAGGCTTCCCCACATACCTGTTTTAATTGATCCCTGGGTTGATATAGTTTATTACAAAAATCTGAAACGAAGTACCATCACAAAAATGGTTGATAATTACTTTGAAAAATCTGTATTGCAAAATGCAATGCATGTTGTATTCGTGAATAACTCAACAGAAGAAGATTACCAAAAGAAATATGATTTTATCAAAAATAAATCATCGGTTCTTTACTGGGGTTATGATGAAGAGGTATTTAACAGCCTACCCCAAAATCCCCTTCCTAAGGAAGGAGACTTTGAAAAGAAAGAAAAGATTTTGGTACACGCCGGAAATATGTTTGCTTACCAAAACCCTAAAAACTTTTGGAAGCAGATCAAAATTGAAAATGAAAAAGGCAACAAAATTGTAATCCGTTTTATTGGAACGGTTGATAAAGAAATTTTAGAATATTTAAATTCG
>JBBQSH010000115.1:0-10729 GCA_038214015.1 Ignavibacteriales bacterium
TATCGTTTACAAGCTGGAGATTATGTTGAAACAAAGAAAATGATACTTTTAAAATAATCTTAGCGGCTTTTCGTCTCTGCGTGAGATAATAAAAACAATTTCGCGCAAAGACGCTAAGTCGCAAAGTAGTTATACATTAAAATTTTTCTACAACTTACTCTCGCTCTTAATATCAATCTTCTTTATTTTTCCGCCAACAATTTTATCATCACAATGCTCAAATCACTAGAAATAAAAGACTACGCGCTCATCGATCATATTAATGTTGAGTTTGGAAAAGGACTTAATATTATTACCGGTGAAACCGGCGCAGGTAAATCTATTTTGATTGATGCAATGAGTTTGCTGCTTGGTGAACGTGCATCAACTGAGGTTGTTAGAAAAGGTGCGCAAAAATCTTTTGTTGAGGGAATTTTTGATGTCGAACTTAACAAAAAAGTAAAATCACTTCTTGAAGAAAATGAAATTGAATTCCAACTTGAATTAATTATCCGGAGAGAAATTTCTCTTAAAGGTTCTAATCGATGTTTTGTTAATGATTCCCCTGTCTCCCTTAATATTATTAAAGAACTTGGGGATTTACTTGTTGATCTTCATGGACAGCACGAACATCAATCTTTACTGCGCACCGAAACGCATATTGAGTTTCTTGATGAGTTTGCGAATAACCAAAGGCTGCTTGACGCTTATAAAGTTATTTATAAGGAATTAAACGGCAGACAAAGTGAATTAAAAGAATTAAGATCAAAAGAAGAATCATTAAAAGAGAAAAAGGAAATTTATAGTTTTCAAATAAAAGAAATCGATAACATAAATCCATTACCTGCCGAAGATGAATTAATAATCAACGAATTAAACATTCTTGAAAATTCTGAAAAACTGCTGGAGCTAACTGATGATGTTTATACAAAATTATATGACGGCGAGCCTTCTGTAATCGATTTGCTTGGTGAAACAAAACATAAATTAAACCAGCTTGCAAGTATTGATAAAACATTTTTAGAATCTGAAGGTGAATGTGATTCGGCTTTAGCCATTGTTAAAGAACTTGCAAACTCATTACGCAATTATAAATCCAGAATTGATGTTGATCCGAAAGCGATAGAAGAAAAACGCGAACGGCTTGGAGCATTAAATCTTTTAAAGAAAAAATACGGCGGATCAATTCAAAAGATAATAGAACACAGAGAAAAGATTGGAAAAGAGTTTGAACTCGCTGATAATTTTTCCTCCGCTATAAATAACCTTAAGAACGAAATAAATAGTTTAAGAAAATCAGCAGGAGAAGAAGCAGAAAAGCTTTCAGCATCAAGAAAAAAATATGCTGTTAAAGTTGAAGGCGAAGTGAAAAAGGTTTTGGCTCAACTTGGAATTCCTGATGCAATTTTTAAAGTAACCATCTTACAAACGGAAGCCGATCTGAATTCAGAGAATTTCATTTCATTTAAAAACAAAAATTATGGTTTTGGTGATAATGGATTTGATGAAGTTGAATTCTACATAAGTACAAATGCCGGTGAAGATGCAAAACCTTTAACTAAAGTTGCTTCAGGCGGAGAAATATCACGCATAATGCTTTCACTAAAAACCATTCTTGCAAAATCAGATAAACTACCATTATTAATCTTTGATGAAATTGATACTGGAGTCAGCGGAAGAATAGCACAAAAAGTTGGCGCAGCTTTAAAAGATCTTGCATCATTTCATCAAATAATTTCAATCACACATCTTCCGCAAATAGCCGGAATGGCAGATAATCATTTTGCGGTTGAGAAAAAACAAGTTGATAATCGAGCCGTAAGTTCCATAAAAAAACTTTCTGATAATGAGCGAATTAACGAAGTAGCAAAACTTATAAGTGGTGAGGAACTTAGTAAAGCAAGTATCGAAAGTGCAAAACAACTTATCTTAAATAAATAAAAATAGTTTTTGTATCTAAAACTAGATTATTGGAACTTTGTATTAGTAATTCTGATTGAAAGGAAACGAATATGAAAATATTTTTATCAGGCATTCTTTTTTCTTTACTACTGTTCTGTTCAATATCATTCTCGCAAAATATTAACATAAACAGCCTTCAGCCAACTGATGCCGAAGGATATATGCAGCCTCTCTCAACCTGGTTCGGTACTTATTTTAATTCGGGTGCCTACTATGATGCTGATGTTCCAGAAGTTTTTGGATTTAAATTCAGTTTAATAGGTATGTGGTCAGTTATTCCTGAGGATCAAAAAACTTTTAAACCAGACCCGCCAGATAATGCTATTGGAGAGGGTGGTCCTACCGCAACAGTTTTTGGCAATAAAGGCAGTTACTATTTAAGCAGTAATGGATTTTATACTTATCCTACAGGGCTGGCTCTAAATGCAGTTCCATCCGGTATTTATCAGTTTGCAGGGAGCTTTTATAATACCGAATTGTTAGTAAGGTTTTTTCCTAAAGTAAAAATTGGTGATGCAAGGGTTGGTTTTTTAGGTTTCGGACTAAAGCACGAAATTAGCAGCCATTTTCCGCTAATACCATTGGATATTTCAGTTCAAATTTTGATCAACAACTTTGATTTTGAATTTGATGATGGGGATCCCGTCAACTATACCAAAGTTAAATCAAATAATTTTGCATTTAATATACATGCAAGTAAAAGTTTTTCTGTTCTAACTGTTTACGGCGGATTGCAGTTTGAATCTTCATCAATGGATTTTAGCTACTTCTTTGAAGACTCTAATAATTACTATCCAACTACCGGCAATACAATACAAAATTTATCATTAGATGGAGATAATAATTTTAGATTTACTCTTGGCGGGGCAGTAAAACTCGGAGTGTTTGTAATTAACGGTGATGTTAATTTTACAAAATTTACGACCTTCACAACAGGTCTGTCATTAGATTTTTAAGGAGTAAAAAATGAAACAAATTAAAAGATTAATTTTAGCAGTAATTATTGTACTAACGTCCATTGCAATTAATAGCTGCGATCCTTTTGATGATATTTATTTAACCCTTGCATTGGAAACCCAATTTAGTACTGTCGGAACCGGTTCAAATATTTTTATATCAAGCGGTTTATGTTTGTCTGATTTTGATGATTATGAGGATAATAAAGATAATCTTGAAGAGATCAGATATGTTACCTCTGCCTACTTTACAATAAGTGCAACACAAGGCTTGCAGGGACAAAATCTTACGCTAACACTTTATCAGGCGGATGGCTCTACACAATTATTTAGGTATGTTATTCCAACATTTGTTGCGGCTACTTATATAAATAATCCATTGGAGATTAAGCTTACTCAGCAGGAGATAGATAATATGAATTCATATCTTACCAATCCCAAAGAGGACAAATGTTTTGTTGCAACGCTTGAAGTTTCAAACGTTACGGCTTCCAGCACAACTTATAATTTAAATAGTAAACTTGAATTCCTAACAGAGCTTAAAATCAAACCGTGATTATGTGTTCAAGAATAACTTACTTTAATGGAGGTTGTCTCAAAAGTTCCTTGCTAGAGGTAGCCGCAACCTTCAGGTTGCGAAATTGTTTAATAAACGCAGGCTGAAGCCTGCGACTACCTTGTTAAATTTAGTTTTGAGACAGCCTCCTTTTTTTATTAAGAGACTTACTTGTTGAATAACAGCGCTTTATATATTCATATTCCTTTCTGCGATCACAAATGTATTTACTGTGATTTTTATTCTATCATTACATCCGATAATATTTCTTCTTTTCTAAAATCACTAAAGAAAGAGATTGAATATTTCTCCATACTTTATTCCAAAGATAAAATTTTTACATCTGTTTTTTTCGGTGGCGGAACACCATCGTTAATGCAACCGGAATATCTTAAAGAGATTCTCAATCACTTAAAAAAATATTTTAGCGTTGATGAAAACGCAGAAGTTACGATGGAGACTAATCCTGGGACTGTTGATAAAGGAAAGTTAAAAATGTTTAGGGATGCTGGAATAAACCGTATCAGCATCGGCATTCAATCGTTTAATGAGGATGAGTTGAAATTTTTAACACGCATTCACGATAAACAAACAGCAATAAAAACAGTTTATAACGCTGCAGAAGTTGGATTTGAAAACATAAGTGTTGATTTAATTTTTAATCTGCCGAATCAAACAAAAGAAAAATGGATTAAAAATTTAACAACAGCAGTTGATCTTCCAATCAAACATTTATCTGCATACAGTTTAATTCTTGAGCGCGGAACAATCCTTAACAAAATGGTTTTAGATAATAAAGTTAAAATGCAGGATGATGACTACGATGCTGATCTCTATGAAACAACGATTGATTTTCTGCTCTCAAATGGTTTTTATCAATACGAGGTTTCTAACTTTACAAAAACCGGATATGAATGCGTTCATAACAATGCGTATTGGAGATATCGAGACTATTTAAGTTTTGGAACATCATCACACTCTTTTGTTGATGGTAAACGCTGGTGGAATTATTCCAGTCTGAAGAAATATATTTCTGAAATTGAATTGAATAATCACGCGATTATGAATTCAGAGGTTATTTCTAAAGAACAAATGCACGATGAGTATGTAATGCTTGCTTTGCGTAGTTCCGGTTTAGAATTAAATGATTACAGAAAAAGATTTTCTGATGATTGGATTAAAAAGAATATTTCATATTTTGAAATATTAAAGAATGAACAACATATATTAATCGATAATAATTGGATAAAACTTACCTCTAAAGGTTATGCTGTTTGTGATGAGATATTGAAAAATATTTTATGAGTTTTGGAATCGTCATTTCCATGAAAACGGGAATCAAAATTTTTTGTGTTAAAATAGATTCCCACTTTCGTGGGAATGACAATCTAGCAATAATTACTCATGAGATAATAAAAACGAATTTAATTGTCATTTCGACCAAAGGGAGAAATCTGAATGTCTTTTTTTAACAGATTTCTCAGTCTGGCATTGCCATCCTTCGAAATGACTTTTAATAATTTTGTGACTAACAATATGTCTTGAATTAATAGAATAATACCTATGCTTAAACTAAAACTACACTGGCAAATACTAATTGCATTCGTTCTTGCAATAATTCTTGGAATATCAATTCCAGAACATTCGGGTTACCTTAGATGGCTCGGCGATCTTTTTCTTCGTGCACTTAAAATGATAATAGTACCTTTAGTTTTTTCATCCATCGTTTCTGGCGTTGCAAATCTTGGAAGCACCAACAGTTTAGGCAGACTTGGAATAAAAACAATTTCTTATTATATCACAACGAGTGTATTTGCAATTTTAACAGGATTGCTTCTTGTGGATATCATAAAACCCGGTGTTGGTGCTGATCTTGGTTTCAGGATAGATGTTCCAGAAATGACTTCATCAACAGGCTCACTTGGTGATATTATTTTAAGAATGATTCCAACAAATATTTTTGATGCTCTTGCTTCTGCAGATATGCTGGCAATTATTTTCTTCGCGATCATGATTGGTTTCTTTATTCCACGAGTACAAAGTGAATATTCAAGTTTCATGATTAATCTGTTCAATGCCATTTTTGAAGTGATGATGAAACTAACTTCATTTATTATAAAATTTGCTCCAATTGGTATTCTTGGTATTGTAACCGGTGTGGTTGCTGATCAGGCTGCAGATAAATCAAAACTTGTATCAATGATACAGCATCTGGGAATTTATATGATTACTGTACTTGCCGGATTATCGATTCATTTTTTCATAACACTGCCCTTAATCTTAAAATTTATTGGTAAAGTAAATCCGTTTTTACATTTTAAAGCAATGTCACTTCCCCTCATAACTGCATTTTCAACCTCATCATCTTCGGCAACTTTACCACTAACAATTGAAGCAGTTGAAAACAACGCAGGAGTCTCAAATAAAATCTCCAGTTTTGTTCTTCCGCTTGGTGCAACTATTAATATGGATGGTACTGCATTGTACGAATGTGTAGCAGCAATGTTTATAGCTCAGGCATATGGAATTGAATTAGGGTTTGTGCAGCAATTAATTGTTGTTGTAACTGCTTTACTTGCATCCATT
The DNA here is from genome assembly GCA_038214015.1 of Ignavibacteriales bacterium. GTDB lineage: Bacteria > Bacteroidota > Ignavibacteria > Ignavibacteriales > Ignavibacteriaceae > IGN3. Next base: position 6,040 of record JBBQSH010000115.1, read on the forward strand.
GGTGCAGCAGGAATCCCAATGGCAGGACTAGTAATGATGTCTGTTGTACTTACTGCAGTTGGGTTACCTCTTGAAGGAGTGGGATTAATTCTTGCTGTTGATAGGATACTTGATATGTGCCGCACTGCGGTTAATGTTTTTAGCGATAGCTGTGGAACTGTGGTAATTGCAAAATCAGAAGGTGAAACACTTAAAGTTTAAAGCTATTTTTGGTGTACAATTTTTTTAGTAAGGAATGAATATTTATGAAATCTCTTATCACTGCTGCATTTTTAATTTTAACATTCGTTATTTCCGCACAAAACTATAAACAAATCAGTATTCCAATCTCAAGTCCAAATGATTTTATTACTTTATCACAAATTGGAATTGATCTTGAAGGCTCAAAATTTAATAAGGATAATTCACTTACTTTCTTTGTAAGTGATGAAGAACTTGATTTAATTTTTTCAAAAGGTTTTTCTTATACAATCTTAATTGATGATTGGGATACCTATTACAATTCATTACAAAAACTTTCTGATCAGGAAAAAGAAAATTTTATCTCAGAAAGCATACGAGATTATAATGTAGATGGTTTTGGATATGGAACGATGGGTGGTTATTACACGTACAGTGAAATTGTGGCAAATCTAGATTCCATGTATGCGCAATATCCAAATCTTATAACACAAAAATATTCTATAGGATCAAGTCAACAATCAAGAACAATGTGGGCAGTTAAAATTTCGGATAATCCAAACATAAATGAAAATGAACCAGCAGTGGGGTTTGATGCACTTGTACATGCTCGCGAACCTCAATCAATGGCAACGTTAATGTATTATATGTGGTATCTGCTTCAAAATTATGGAACAAATCCGGAAGTAACAGCACTTGTAAATAATCGCGAAATTTATTGTGTGCCTTGTTTTAATCCTGATGGATATGAATACAATTGCACTACAAATCCAAGCGGCGGTGGAATGTGGCGTAAGAACAGAAGAAATAATGGTGATGGAAGTTATGGCGTAGATCTAAATAGAAATTTTGGTTATGCCTGGGGTTATGATAATATTGGCTCAAGCCCAACCCCAAGTGATGAAACATACAGAGGGCCATCTGCATTTTCTGAATCCGAATGCCAGGCTATAAGAAATCTTGCAATCCAAAGAAGTTATAAAACTTATTTTAATATGCACACTTATGGCGGATATATTTTGTATCCCTGGGGTTACATAGATGCAGAAACACAGGATTCACTAGCTTACAGAGAATTTGCGGCGTTGCTTACATCTATAAGCGGATATCTTTATGGATCCGGATCAGAACTTTTGGGTTATCCATCAAACGGAAGCATAAGAGATTGGATGTATGGTGAGCAAACGCTTAAGGGTAAAACTTTTGGCTATACAATCGAAATTGGTGATGATTTTTGGCCATCACAAAGCGAAATCTTTCCTATCGCACAACAGAATTTAAGTACAATGATTTATCAAACACATCTTGCTGGTGCGTATGTGCAATTAGTTGATCCTGGTTACAGTGATGAATTTTTTGATCCGGGTGATAATATTAATATGAATAGTATTTTTAAAAATATTGGATTAGCAACTGCTTACAATCTACAATTAGAATTAAGTTCACTTAGTCCTTATCTATCAGTAACAATTGGTTCAGCACAGTTTGATTCCATTCAATCAAGAAGCAGTGCAACACTAACAAATCCATTCTCATTTAGTGTTTCGGTTTCTGCACCAACGGATGTATCAGCAAAACTTTTATTAACATCAAGCTTTAGCGGAACAATTGTTAAGCAAGATACTATTAGTATTATTCTGGGTACACCAATGTTTGTTTTTGCTGATACAACTAACGATCCGCTTTTATTTTGGACAGTTACCGCTACTCCAACTGCACCAAAGTGGGAAGCAACAAATACAACATTCTACAGTTCCCCAACTTCTTTTACAGACAGTAAAACAGGAAACTATGTAAGCAATGCAACTGTAACTATGACTTTAACAAATCCAATTGATCTTTCGGTTCATCAAAATCCTAAATTAACATTCTGGACAAAGTATGATATTGAAAGCAATTGGGATTATGGACAGGTTGAACTCTCAATAAACAATGGCTCAACCTGGATTCCTCTGCAAGGTTTATACACAGAACCGGGCACAGGTACCTTCCAACCAAATGAACCTCTTTATGATGGACTAAGATCGAATTGGGTGAAAGAGGAAATGAGTCTTGCCGGTTATAACAGTAATCAAGTTAAACTAAGATTTGAACTTAAAACTGATGGCTCTCTAGCAAAAGATGGCTGGTATGTTGATGATATTGCTATTATGGTTTATGGTATCATTCCTGTTGAACTTACTTCTTTTACAGCAAATGTGGTTGATGAAAAAACAAGACTTGAATGGCAAACTGCGAGTGAGTTGAATAATTCAGGATTTGAAATAGAGAAAGCAGTCTTCAGTCCTCAGTCCTCAGTTGGCGATAAGAAGAATTGGATGAAGCTTGGATTTGTTGAAGGAAATGGAACAACAACTGAAATTAATAATTATTCTTTTGTTGATAATGAACTACTTACAAAAAAAACATTCTACAGATTAAAACAAATTGATTTCGATGGAACATTTTCATACTCAGATGAAGTTGAAGTTGACGCAAATGTGCCGTTGCAATTCTCATTAGCACAGAATTATCCAAACCCGTTTAATCCATCTACTGTAATAAATTATCAATTGCCGGTTGCCGGATTAGTTACACTTAAAGTTTATGATTTACTTGGGAGAGAAATTGCAAATCTTGTTAATGAAGAAAAAACTGCGGGAAGTTATGAAGTTGAATTTAATCCGGCTTCAAGTATCAAGAACCTGCCTACCGGTAGGCAAGGTCTATCATCTGGAATATACTTCTATCGATTGCATTCAGGAGATTTTGTTGAAACAAAAAAGATGATACTTTTAAAATAACCTCCGCGTCTTTGCGCCTCTGCGGTAAAACATTTTCTTAACCGCAGAGACTCTGAGTCGCAGAGACATTGTTCTTACTCTGCAAAGATCATATCTTCATCAATATACTCAAGCGGTAAAAGCGGCATTGGTATTCCGTTATACTGTAAACGGAATTTCAAATCTCTTATAAACGGATCTTCAACTATTTTTTGTTCAATTCTTAAAAAGTTTGGAAGAAATGAATTCAGATCAAACCATTCACGTTCCGGCATTTCAATAATTTCATATTCGCTGTTTGTAAGATCTGCTTTTTGAAGTGCTATTTTTATTGCAATATCTAATCCGCCAAGTACATCAACCAATCCATTCTTTAAACCATCACTTCCGGACCACACTCTTCCCTGGGCAATTTTTTCAATTTCATCAAAAGATTTTTTTCTTCCCAAAGCAACTTTTTCAACAAAACCTTTGTACAGAGTTTTAATTCCTGTTTCCGCCATTTTCAATTCCTCCTCAGTAAAATCACGATCAGGAAGAGAAATACCAATTAATGGAAGCGTTGCACCAAAACCGAGGTCAGCAAATTTTCCTTTTTGAACATGATCAACTGAAAGCCCGAGATCTTGTTTTAATGTTTTGTTAAACATAAAAGAACCAATAACACCAATTGAACCTGTAATTGTATTTGGTGCTGCAACAATTGTATCAGCAAACATTGAAAGCCAGTAACCGCCGGATGCCGCAACATAACCCTGCGAAACAATTATCGGCTTCTTCCCTTTTCCTTTTCGCAAAACTTCAGAGATCAGATCAGCAGCAAGAGCATCGCCGCCTGGCGAATCAACACGAAGAACGATTGCTTTGACATTTGAGTTTTTAATAGCAGTTTCAACATACTTCACTAAACTTCTTGCCTTTATCCCATCATCCATACTTGTTCCGCCGATAGCATAAATAATAGCAATCTTTGGTTTTGATCCCCAGTAATCATCCGGCACATTAAACTCTTCTAATGAGTTTGCACTAATTAAACTTTTGTTTTCATTTTCATAGTTTTTAATTATATCGCCAATGTCGCTCCATCTTGCAAGTGTATCAACAAGTTTAAGTTTTACTGCATCATCAGGTAAAAACATAAAAGTGCTGTCAACAAGTTTATCAAAGTATGCTGGGGTAAATTTTCTTCCTTCACAAATATCTCTTTGAGCAAGATTATAATTATCATTTACTAGTTTTTGTCTTTGTTCGCGGTCTGCTTCACTAAAATCTTCACGTGCAAAACTTTCTGCAGCAGATTTATATTTGAAATATCTTAACTCACGGAAACCAAGTCCAAGCATTTCAAGCGTACCTTTAAAGAATGTTCTTCCCATAAGAAAACCTTCAAGAGAAATTGTTCCCATAGGATCAAGAATAATTTTATCAGCAACAGATGCAAAATGATATTCATCCATTCCAGCTCGATCTATATAGATATAAACTTTCTTTCCGTATGATTTTATTTCTCGCAGTTTTTCACGCAATTCCCAATATATTTCTTTATTGATATTTGCACCGGAAAGATTTATTGCAATGCCGGAAACTGAATTATCTTTTTTTACTGCATCAAGCTGTTCGAGAAGATTAAAAAGTGTTTTGCTTTTATCAAAAAGCTTAAAGTTTTGATACTTGATTCCTCCTTGCATATTCATACTTACATAATTGTCATTCCCGGAAAATATTCTTAATAAGTTTCTATCATCAGC
>JBBQSH010000116.1:0-10699 GCA_038214015.1 Ignavibacteriales bacterium
TTAAAAAATCAAATCACCATATCCAACACGGTAAAAAGACTGAATATTATTTACGAGAAGAACTTTATTTCCCACTCGGGTCATACAAATCTTTTGCAGGCTTATAATTTTTTGATGCAGCTTCGTTTTAAACATCAGGCAATACAAATAACTCAATATAAATCACCGGATAACATTATTGATCCGCATATGCAATCGGATATTGATTTAATGATTATTAAAAAAGCTGTTTCAATTATTGAAGATTTTCAGAATAAAGTTAAGTTAGACTTTAAAGGAACACTTGCCGGATAGTTAGCAATTAGCAATTGTTAGCCGTGTATAGACTTCGTAAATGTTTACTAATCTTTGAACTTCAAGACGTTTGTGATAATTTTAGTTTATACAACTAAACTATTTTGTACATGACATTATTTCTACAAACTTCACATCACTTAATAATCACATCTAAAGGAAAAATCCTATGAGCATACATTCGGAGAAAGTACAAGAAATTGTAAACTCTGATAAGTTTAAAAAACTTGTCAAGAAGCGATTAAGAGTTTCCTTAACATTAACGGCAGTTATGTTAATAGTTTACTTCGGATTCATTTTAGTAATTGCGTTCAATAAAGAATTACTCGCTTTTAAAATAGGAGAACACTTAACCATCGGTTTGCCAATAGGTATTGGTATTATTGTTTTTGCATGGCTGTTAACGGGATTATATACGCGATGGGCTAATCAATCTTACGATAAAAGTGTTAGAGAACTGCGGGATCAGGTTTTACAAAAATAAATACCCAAACATATTATTGGATTAAAATTTTAAGGAGAAATAGTTTTGGATAATTTTCAAACAACTCTTGGACAGGTTAATATTGCGTCAATTGTAATCTTTTTTATGTTTGTTGCAATATCCTTATTTATTACTTATTGGGCGGCAAAGAAAACAAAAACTACATCTGAGTTTTATGCTGCAGATAGAAGTATTTCCGGATTTCAAAATGGATTGGCACTTTCCGGTGATTATATGAGTGCCGCTTCTTTTCTCGGTATTGCCGGAATGGTTTCACTAAAAGGATATGATGGATTAATATACTCTATCGGATTTCTTGTTGGGTGGCCACTGGTTATGTTTTTAATTGCCGAGCCTCTCAGAAATTTAGGTAAGTTTACTTTTGCAGATGTAGTAGCCTTCAGATTAAAACAAAGACCAGTTAGAATTGCCTCCTCTATTGGATCATTAAGTACAATTATTTTTTATTTAATTGCACAGATGGTTGGTGCGGGAGCACTAGTTAACATTCTGTTCGGTCTTCCTTATGAAGCGGCAATAATAATTGTTGGTTTTGTTATGATATCATATGTGCTTTTTGGCGGAATGCTCGCGACAACATGGGTGCAGATAATTAAAGCTGTATTACTATTGGGCGGTGCAACTTTTCTTGTAATCTTAACTCTATCCCACTTCGGAATGAATCCACTTAATTTAATAGATAAAGCAGCTGAGATGTACGGCGATGCTGTTCTTTCTCCGGGCGGTTTTGTTGTAAATCCATGGGATGCAATTTCACTTGGTCTTGCTCTTATGCTTGGTACTGCCGGTTTGCCGCATATACTTATGCGCTTCTTTACTGTGCCTGATGCTAAGCAAGCAAGAAAATCTGTTTTTATTGCAACAGGATTTATAGGATACTTTTACATACTCACTTTTGTTATTGGATTCGGAGCTATGGTTCTCGTTGGGCAGGATATGATTACATCTATTGATAAAGGCGGAAATATGGCAGCTCTTCTTCTTGCCGAATCTGTAGGCGGTCAGTTCTTTTTAGGATTTATTGCCGCTGTTGCTTTTGCAACAATTCTTGCTGTTGTTGCAGGATTAACTCTTTCAGGCGCTTCAACTCTTTCGCATGATCTTTATGTAAGTGTAATTAAGAAAGGCAAATCAGATGAAGCCGGAGAAGTTAAAGTTGCAAGAGGTGCTACACTCTTAATTGGAATAATGGCGATTGTTCTTGGATTAATATTTAAAGGACAGAATGTAGCATTTATGGTTGGATTGGCATTCTCAATAGCTGCCAGCGCTAATTTTCCTTCATTGCTATTATCGATTCTCTGGAAAAAATTTACGACTAAAGGAGCAGTTGCAAGTATCGTAACCGGTGCTAGCTTGGCAGTAACTCTAATCTTTTTAAGCCCAACTGTGTGGGTTGATGTTTTGGGAAATGAAACAGCAATCTTTCCACTCAAAAATCCCGCACTTATTTCAATGACCGCTGCATTTATCGCGGGGATTGTAGTTTCTTTGTTCACCAAAGAGGATGAAGCTGCATTAAAATTTGAAGATGAAAAATTAAGAACTTATTTAGGCATTGGCTCAGAGTGATAATTTATTTTATAGGAAACTGATAGTGAAAAAATATTTAATAATTGTGTTTTTCGCTGCTATGTCAGCATTTCTTTATCCGCAGGAAAGTAAATCCGACTTTGGATTTTCTTTATCTGGATTTTTGAAAACAGATATATTCTTTGATTCACGACAAACTGTATCCGCACGGGAAGGGCATTTTTTACTTTATCCTTCCCCGGAATTTTTTGATGTGAATAATGTTGATATAAACGATAAAGCAAATTTCAATATTCTGTCAATTCAATCCAGGCTAACAGGAAAAATTACAGCACCTGATGCATTTGGTGCTAAAACTTCGGGGCTTTTAGAAGGTGAATTTTTTGGAACCACTGATAGTGACATAAACGGATTTAGGTTGAGACATGCATTTGTAAAATTGGATTGGGAAAAAGTATCACTTTTAGTCGGACAAACCTGGCATCCAATGTTTGTTGCGGAGTTAGTGCCGGGTACAGTTTCTTTTAACACCGGTGCACCGTTTAATCCTTTTTCCCGAAATCCGCAAATTCGGCTTACAGCTGCTTTAGATAAATTTAAATTTATTGCAGCAGCATTAACTCAGCGCGATTTTCAAAGTAATGGTCCAGCCGGATTCAGTTCTTCCTACTTAAGAAACGCTGTTATTCCAAATCTTCACGGGCAAATTCAATTTGCCAGCGATGGTCATCTTGCAGGAGTTGCCTTTGATTATAAAACTTTAATACCTCGTTTGGTTACAACAAAAAATGTTTCAACTGAAGAAACCATAAGCAGTTTTGCAGCATCTGTATTTTTTAAACTTAATTTGGAACCCGTTACAATTAAAGCACAGGGTATTTACGGTGGTAATCTTGCTGATTTAATGATGCTTGGCGGATATGCAATAAAATCTATAGACACAACAAACGGAATTGAACAATACACAGATCTAAAATGTTTATCTGCGTGGGCAGATATCTCAACCGGAAAAGAAATTGAATTTGGTTTATTTGCCGGCTACTCAAAATCACTTGGTGCATCAGATAACATTTCCGGCCCATACTTTGGGCGAGGCATAAACATTGAAAATTTATATAGGCTATCGCCCCGAATCCAGTTTAACTCTGAAAAAACACGCATTTCTACCGAGGTGGAATATACTTCTGCTGCATATGGCACAAATGATAACAATGATAAAGGAAAAATTGTTAATCTAAAATCAGTTGCCAATATTCGATTATTGGTAGCTTTTTTCTACTTTTTCTAATCTATTAGTGAAGGACTAATTAGTATTCTAATTAGTCCTTATTAATTAGATTTTTCAAATATCACAAAATTTTAATACCCCATTTAAATCTTTCGATATAATAAAATCATTGAGCACCCACACTACAAAAATCCTTATATTTGCACTCGATTTTTAATATAAGAGATATAAATGTCCGCAAAAAGTTTTTCTGATATCCCAAAAGCATATAATCCCGCAGAGGTTGAGGATAAATGGTACAAGTACTGGATTGATAATAATATTTTCAATTCTGATATAGACAAAACAAAAACTCCTTACACAATTGCAATACCGCCCCCCAACATAACCGGTATGTTAACGATGGGACACATTTTAAATAATTCCCTTCAGGATATTTTTATCCGTACTAAACGAATGAAAGGTTTTAATGCGTGCTGGGTTCCGGGAACAGATCACGCATCAATCGCAACTGAAACTAAGGTAACTAAATTTTTAGCAGACAAGCAGATTGATAAATATCAAATTGGGCGCGAAGCATTTTTAGAACATTGCCAGGAATGGAAAAAAGAATACGGCGGAATAATCATCCAGCAGTTAAAAAAACTTGGTGTTAGCTGCGATTGGCGTCGTGAACGTTTTACTATGGATGATGAATATTATCACGAAGTTATAAAAGCCTTTGTAGATCTTTATAAAGAAGGAAAAATTTATCGCGGATACAGAATGGTAAACTGGGATCCCGCAAATAAATCTGCAATCTCTGATGAAGAAGTAATTTTTAAAACTGTAAATGGAAAGCTCTGGTACTTCAAATATCCCGTAATGGATTCAGAGGAATTTGTAATTGTTGCAACAACACGACCCGAAACAATGCTCGGTGATACAGGCGTTGCTGTTAATCCAAATGATAAGCGCTACAAACATCTTATTGGCAAAAAGATTTTGTTACCGATTGCGGATAGAGAAATTCCAATCTTTGCTGATGATTATGTTGATATGGAATTTGGAACGGGTGCTGTTAAAGTTACTCCGGCACACGATGTTAATGACTATGATATGGGACAGCGCCACAAACTTGAAATGATAAACATCTTTAATGATAATGCAACGACAAATGATAATGTTCCTAAAGAGTTTCGTGATCTTGATCGCTACGAAGTTAGAAAAAAAGTTGTTACAAGAATAGATGAACTTGGTTTACTTCATATGATTGAAGATTATCAAAACAAAGTTGGATATTCTGAACGAGGCAATGTTCCAATCGAACCTTACTTAAGTGAACAATGGTTTATGAAAATGGATGAACTTGCAAAGCCAGCTGTCGAAGTTGTTCAAGAAGGCAAAGTAAAATTTTATCCAAAGCATTGGGAAAAAACTTATTTCCATTGGATGGAAGGAATTCGTGATTGGTGTATTTCACGACAACTTTGGTGGGGACATCGAATTCCTGTTTGGTATCACAAAGACACAAAAGAAATTTATTGTGATGTTTATCCGCCTAAAGACTTGCAAAACTGGAGACAGGATGAAGATGTCCTTGATACGTGGGCATCAAGCTGGTTGTGGGCACACGCAATATTTAAAACTGATGATGAACGAAAATACTATTATCCAACAAATACGCTTGTAACCGGACCCGATATAATTTTCTTTTGGGTTGCAAGAATGATTATGGCTGGAATGCATTTTCAAAAAGCAATTCCTTTCAGTGATGTTTACTTTACAAGCATCATTCGTGATTCGCAGGGAAGAAAGATGAGCAAATCTCTCGGTAACTCTCCCGATCCGCTTGATGTAATTAAAGATTATGGTGCTGATGCTCTGCGATTTACAGTCATCTATCTTGCACCGCTTGGGCAGGATGTAATGTTTAGTACAGAGAAGTGTGAGCTTGGAAGAAACTTTGCAAATAAGATTTGGAATGCTGGAAGATTTTTATTGATGAACGCTGAAAACATTCCTCTGAAAAAAGAATTAAAAAATTCTTATATAGATTTTGCAGATGAATGGATTATCTCTAGACGAAATAAAACTATTCTTCAATTAAATAAAGCAATGGCTGAGTTTGAAGTTAATAATGCAATAAAACTTATTTATAGTTTTATCTGGAACGACTTCTGTGATTGGTATGTAGAGATGATTAAGAACAGGTTGTATTCTGATGATGAGGAAATAAAACCTGCTGTTCTAACTCGTGCAATTTCAATTTTTGAAGATGCCTTAAAAATGCTTCATCCATTTATGCCATTTATAACTGAAGAGCTATGGCAATTGGTGGATGAAAGAAAAGATGGAGAAAGTATTTCAACAGCATTATATCCAACTGTTGATGAAAAGTTGATTAAGGATTCCGCTGATGAGGAAATGGATTTTGTAAAAGATATAATTACTGCAATAAGAAATATTCGTGGTGAAATGAACATTGCGCCATCTAAAAAAGTTAATGCAATGATCAAATCTTCATCTGTAAAAGATTATCAAATCGATTACATAAAAAAATTAGCAAAAGTTGAAGAACTTAATGTTGATGCAAATATTCAAAAACCAAAAGCAAGTGCTTCAGCAGTTTTGAGAGATGTAGAAATTTTTATTCCGCTTGAAGGTTTGATTGATCTTGAAATTGAGAGACAAAAAATTCAAAAAGAAATTACTCGACTTGAAGGTTCACTTGCAGGAATTGAAAAGAAACTTTCTAACGAAAAATTTGTTGTAAATGCAGCGCCTGAGGTTGTAGAAAAGGAAAGAGCAAAACAAAAAGATTGGTTGGATAATATTGGTAAGCTAAAAGAGATATTAAATAACCTAAAATAATAATATTCTTAATATCAGTCATCCTTCGACAGGCTCAGGATGACACTAGGCTTATAAAAATCCACTTGTCACACTGAGCCTGTCGAAGTGTGACTCACCAAAAGAAGGAAGTAATATGTATCGCAATCTAGAAGATTTTATTACTGATTGGACTTATGAATCCGAATCAACATTGAAAGTATTTAATAATCTTACCGATGTATCATTATCAAATAAGGTTAATGAAAATGTAAGAACAGCCGGAAGATTAGCCTGGCATATTACAACTTCAATTGGAGAAATGGCACATCGTACTGGGTTAACATTTAAAACCGCTGAAGATAAATCGCCAATCCCAACTACCGCAAAAGAAATAGTTGAGGCATACAAAGAAGCATCTGAAAATTTAATTGCTGAGATAAAAGACAAGTGGAATGATGAATCTTTAACTATAGAAGACGATATGTATGGTGAAAAGTGGAAAAGAGGTTCAACACTCGGAGTTATAATCTCGCATCAAATTCATCATAGAGCACAACTAACTGTTGTAATGAGATTAAATGGACTTAATGTTCCAGGTATTTATGGTCCATCAAAAGAAGAATGGGTTAGTTACGGAATGCCGGCACAGGGATAAACTATTTCCAAACGTAATTATCTTCAAAGCTAAGATTGATAACATCTTTTATTGCTAGTTTATCACCTTTTGATAATTCATCATACGTCATTTCAGAAGTGTGCTCAGGAGAAATATAAGGAAACATCAAATCATTTTCGTTTTCACTATGCCCAAGACCAAAAGCATGTCCAAGCTCGTGAACTATTGTTGCTTTAATTTCTCCGGCAGAGATTTTTTCATTACCATTTTTGATTAGACTGATTTGAATTTTGGAAAACTCTATTTGTTTATTCCTATCCGTATCGTAATCGGTTATTCCCAAATAATTTTCTTCATATTTATCACCAAGATTTTCTACAAATACAACTGCGATATCAGCATCATCAATGGATTTGACAAACTTATATTGGATCCTGTCATCAGCTTTTCTCCAGACATTCATTGCATATTTAACATAATCTTTATAATCGGATTTATAATATCGTGAGGAAGATTCTTTAACATAAATGTTAAGAGGAAATCTGGATTGTTCCCAATGCTTTCCATCCCACAAACTGTTTTTTGATTCATCAATTCTAAAATAATTTTCTGAATGTTCATTTTCATAATTATTAAAATCATTTTTTCTTATGGTACTGCGGGTTGAATTTGTTTTTCTGTTTGATTCAGAATAATCATTATTTCGGCGGTTATTTTTTCGGTACTCAACATTTACAGCAGAGCTTTTGGATGAAGTGCTCTTCTCATGATTGTAATAATAATTTCTTTTAAACTTTTTACTTTTTTGTGGTGTGTTTTGTGCAATAATTGTATCAGCAAAGAAGGAACTCAGAATAATAAAAACTAATACTATGGGTAAAAAATGATTGAATCTTTTCATCAGACAATCTTCTCTAAAAAATCATTTGAAATAGTTTAAGAATAACGGTTAAGAATTATCAAATATTATTCCACTGCTTTTATTATAAAACGGAATGAAAACAAATAATATCTATAAATAAATGTCTTATTTAGAACCTATTCACCAGGCAAATGTCTAAAATGATAATCAAGTCTTAATGATATTGATGTGTACTGCCTCCAATAAATTCACGTAATACACTATCGCCAGGAACAGAAGATTCATCGGAAACTGGAGTTACTGTCTTTAAAACATTGTAAACTCTTTCAGATCTTTCAAGTGCATCTGCTTTAAGCGGATCGCCTTTATATTTTTCTTTCCACTCTTCAAAAAGTTTTAACATTCTGTTTGCATAGATTGGAACTTCATACGGCATACCGCTGCTGATTACAAAATCTGCTGTGTTGGAGTAGGGAATTATATTTCTTAACTCACTGCCTCGTACATAATGCCAATGTTCTAATGTTTGCTGTGGATTGTATGCACGAAAAACTGAATCACGTAACATTCTTCTAATCAATCGTAAATCTGTCCAGCGAATGTATCTTCCATCTTTGCCCTTCATTTGAAGAAGAGGCTCAAGATATAATTTAAATTTTACTTCAATGGAAATGTCTTTGCTGAATGCCGGATAAAGTCCGTGTAAGCTGTCAATCAAAAGCAGTTCATCTTTTTCCAGTTTCATCGGAGTTGCATTTAGGGTTCGTGTTCCGGTTTTAAAATCGTAAAACGGAATCATTACCTCTTCACCATTACTTAATCTTACTAGATGTTCGTTAATCAATTCTAAATCTAATGCTTGCGGAGTCTCAAAATCGTAATCACCAAATTCATCTTTTGGATGAAACTCCAAATCAAAAAAATAATGATCAACATTAAGAGCTTTAAACTTAAATCCCTTTTTAATCAGCTTCTGTTCAAGTTTAATTGTTGTTGTGGTTTTGCCGGATGAAGATGGTCCGCTAATCATAACCATTCTAAGTGAATCAAGTCTTTCAATAATTATATTTGCAGCAACTTCAACATCACTTTCATATAGTGCTTCAGATTCATGAACGATATGTGGAAATTCACCTTTTGCAATGCGTTCATTTAAATGATCAACCGTATGAAGATTGTGTGAAACTGCCCAATCAAGATTACGCCAGATTTTCTGCCATGGTACATTCTCGTTTATCTTTGATGCGTATCTACCTTCGGCATCTCTTCTGTTTGCTGCTTCTTCACGGTAGATAATAAATTCCTTAGCAACTTTTGCATGTCCGTTTTCAATCAAGACTTTTTCTACAACATCCTGCACATCTTCAATATGCGGAGTTGTGCCTTCAGGAAATTTTTGATTCAATAATTCAACAACTTGTTCAGATAAACTTTGAGCAGTTGATTTATCTCTTCCGCCAACAGCTACTGCAGCACGATAAATTGCATTTGCAATTCGTTCTTGATTGAATGGAACAATTGCTCCTGTTCGCTTAATAACTTGTTTAATATGTGTTTCCATTTTTCTCCTGATTGCAAGGAATATTTATAACATCACAAATTTATAAAATTATTTAACAAGTTATTATGCTGATTTTAAAACTATTACGTATTTTGCGTAACGCAATTTACGTAATGGAGATAATTATGAAAATAAGCAATCCTTTTCTTTTAAGCGGTTATATTTCGCCAGAGTATTTTTGTGATCGCAATGATGAGGCAAATGAAATTCTAGATGCTATTCAAAACAATAGAAATATTACTCTTTACTCGCAGCGCAGAATCGGCAAAACGTCACTTATTAGTCACGTTTTTCATTCTTTAAAATCTGATAAAAAAATAATATGTATATATCTAGATATTTTAGCAACCGGCTCACTCAAAGATTTTTTAAATGTTTTTGGTAATGCCGTAATATCTGCAATTGAAACAAAACCAGAAAAATTCTTTAAAAAAACTAGTGAACTATTTGCAAGTTTCCGACCGGTAATTTCGATCGATCCTTTAACTGGGTTGCCGAACTTTCAGCTAAATATTGTTTCGAAGCAGGAAGCAGAACAATCGATTGATGGCATATTTAATTATTTAAAATTACAGAAAAAAAAAGTTGTTGTTGCTATTGATGAATTTCAGCAGATAGCAGATTATGATGAAAAAAATGTTGAGGCTTTAATAAGAACTAATATTCAAAAAGCAAGTAATTCTGTTTTTATATTTTCCGGCAGCAAAAAACATCTTTTACTATCAATGTTTGAGGAAAAAAATCGTCCTTTCTTTAAAAGCACACAGTTGCTTGGATTGGAAAAGATAAAAAACAAAACGTACTCTGATTTCATTATAAAAAATTTTCATCAGGCTGGCAAAAAAATTAGTGAGGAGCAAACGAAAAAAATTATTGAATGGACAAATGTGCAAACGTTTTATGTCCAGTATATATGCAATAGGATCTATGGCAAAAACAACAAAATTATAACAGACACAATTATTAATGAATCAATCATTGAAATCTTAAAAGAGCAAGAAATTACTTTTATAAATTATCGTAATCTTTTAACAGATTATCAATGGAGAATTTTGAAGGCAGTTGCTTTAGAAGGAATCGTGAAATCTGTGCTCTCAAAAAATTTTATTTCTAAATATAAACTTAATACGCCAAGCTCTGTAAAAACTGCCGTTGATTCTTTGGTAATAAAAGATATTTTATCAAGTGATTCTGAAGGATATTCTATTCAAGATTCACTTTTTCAAAGATGGTTGGAAAGAAACTAATTAATAAATTAAGGTACATAAGAGGATTAAATGAAAAAA
>JBBQSH010000117.1:0-10668 GCA_038214015.1 Ignavibacteriales bacterium
TCAACTTTAGTAGTTTCACTTTTTTCTTTTGAACAGCAATCTTTTGATTGAGCATTAACTGCAAAAGAAAAACCAATAAGAAGTGCGAGAACCATAAGAAGATTTTTCACTGTATACCTTTCAATTTATTATTTGATTCGAAGCAAAGCTAAAGAAAGCGCAATAATTTACAAATGCTAATAGTTAGATTTTTTTAAATAATTCCAATGCTTCTTTCCATAATCCAACCAATTTTTCCATCAGCAAGTCGGATTTTAACCCAATCATCAACTTTATCTTCAAGCCTGACTTTTAATCCTTCATGAACCACAAATTCATCTTTGGATGAGTTATCAGGTGAAGACTTTACAGTTACTATATTTTCAACAATTATTCCATCTTTAATATTAAATTCTTTGTTCATCTTAACAGCAAGCAGGCTGATTGAAAAGAAAAGAAGTACTAAAAATCCAACTCCGATAAAAAATGATATGCGTTGCTGCGTAACTGATCTTGAAAAGAAGTAAGCAATAACAGTTAACAACAATAAAATAAATATTGTATAAATGATTACCGTCCAGCCTGAAAGCGAGAATGAAGCAAGCAGTCCTTCCCAAACATTAAAAATAAAAAAAGGCGGCAGCTCATCTACTTTATCTTTGATATTAAGTTTTGCAACCGCAAGGTTATGTTTAGCATCTTCATCACCCGGAGAAAATCTTAATGCTTTTTCATAATATAAAATAGCAAACCCAACTTTACCTAAACGATAATGTGCATTACCAAGATTGTAATAAATAGAAGTTCCTTCATAACCTTTTTTTATAAGTTTATTATATTCATCAATCGCGTTCTGGTATTGATTGTTTTTATATAACTCGTTTCCCGATTGCATCAGAGAATTAACCTGTGTGTTTGCAAAGACTGCAGAAGTATAAATAGCCAAAAAGATTATTTGTAATAAATACTTTTTCATTTTGCAATCGATCTTTCAATACTTATCACGACATCAGAAAATGATTGATACATTTCACTCATAGCTTGAGAGGGATTTGTTCCGGGTGCAAATCGAATAAACTCACATTTCTGTGCATTGACCTTCATCTTTTCAACAAGTTCCGGCTTGATATTTCTTTTTAACAATTCATCCGCTGCTCTATCAAGCGTAAACTCAGACTTAGGGATATGAAATTTATCTTCAAGATATCCGAACAACGCTTGCGATATTTCAGAATAGAAAAGTTCAATATTATTCTGATCCAAAAGTTTTTTAGCTGCTTTAAATCTTTTACGTGCTACCTTTTCTGCTTTTGAGTAACGTAGTAATTGCTGATTACCGGATAGTTTATCCTGTTTGCGCTTCCATCCAATTAAAACTAAGGAAGCTAAAAATGGGACTACAGAAGCAATCCAAAATGCAGGTTTGAATAATAATATTTGACTTTGCTTATCAACATCACCAAACTTTGTTTTGATAAAACGAATATCGCTGTCAAGTTGTTCAATACTTTGCTGGTTTGCAAGATCGCTTGTACTGCCCTGCCCTTGTTCGATTGAAACGGTAAAAGATTTTGAACTTATTGTTTGATAAGACCTTTTTTCAGGATCAAAATATGAAAACTCAATTGGGGGAATCTCGCGACTGCCTGCAACTCTTGGAATTAAGAGATACTCGGCTTTTTTTGTCCCACTTATTTTACCGGCACGATTAATTTGCTCATCAACTTTTGGATCATACCTTTCAAATCCATTCGGTAATTCGAATGGCGGTAGTTCTAAAAGTTTAATGTTTCCTGTACCTGATATATCAAACTTTAAATTAATTGGCTCATTTGTCTTAGTTTTTTGCTTATCAAGCGTAGCAGAAAAATCAAACTTACCCACAGCACCTTTAAAAGATGCGGGCTTATTATTTTCGGGAAGCGGCATAACTTCAACTCTAAGAATATTAGATTTTGCCTGATACTCTACAATTTCTGCACGCCCAAATGGATCTCCAAAAAAATCATCCCACACATTATTTGGATTTTTTTTCTTCTGAACCTGAATCGGAATTGTAAGCTCAAATGGGGTAACTTCTAATTTGCCTGCCTGATTTGGAAACAGTGCTGCACGTTTTAATAATCCAACATTGTACTGCTTCCCATCAATTACTTCCCTGCTAAAAGTAATATTACGTGCTGTTTCCAATTCCTCTGCCCAAAATCCCTGATATTGCGGTAATTTATCTACAGACATTTGGGATGCAATGTTTAATCTTGTATAGAGTTTATATGTAACAGTAACTTGATCGCCAAGATACACTTTACTTTTATCGATGGTTGCACGAATAAATAAATTTTTTGCAATCTCTTCGTTTGATATCTGTTTGCCGGAATCATCTTTGGGTTTTTGCGAGCCTTTAACAATCGTAACTTTTATTGGATCTGTTGTGTAAGTTTTTTCTTCATACTGTATTGATGCACTGCCGATTGTATACACACCTGTTGTGTTAGGCATTAAAATGTAAGACAATGTTAATGATGATGATGAAACACCATTGATAATCTGCATACTTGTTGATTGATTAGGACCGGACAGAACTCTAAATTCTTTTAAGGATGGCGGATTAAAGTTTTTTAGAGCATTAAGATTCTTTCCTTCAAATGTAAAACGTAATTCAAAGCGATCATTTTCCGAAATTTTATTATTATCAACAGTTGCAATAAATGATTGTGCCTGTAGATGAGATGCAAATAAAAATAATATTCCAAACAAAATAGATTTTAACATTACCAATCTTTATCCGTTTGTTTAGTTCTACCCGTTTTCTTTCGCAACTGTTTCTGTAAATCTTTTTCGTTATTCTTTAGTGCATCAAGAATACGCTGAGCCTCTTCTTTAGAAATTTTTTGTTCTTTAGGCTGCTGCGGCTGCTTTGTATTATCTTGTTTTGATTCCTGATCCTGTGGTTTAGGATTCTGCTGCTGATCCTGCTTATTCTGATCTTTATTCTGTTGATCCTGATTTTGCTGCTGTTGGTCCTGCTTATCCTGATCTTTTTTATTTTGATCATTCTTGTCTTGCTTATTCTTGTCTTTATCTTTGTTCTTCAGCATTTCAAGCGCATAAGATAAATTATATTTTGTGTCCTGATCATTTGGATTAAACTTTAATGCAGTTTTATAAGCTTCAACACTTTCCTCAAGCTTATTTGATTTAAGCAGCGAGTTTCCAATATTGTGAAATACTTTTGCACGGCTCTCATTATTCTCTGCGCTTTCAAGCGAACCTGTAAACGATTTTATTGCATCTTCATATTTTTCTTGTTTGTAATATGACGTACCAAGATTAAAATTTGCTTCAAAATTTTTAGGTGAATTTTCAACAACCTTTCTAAAATCAACTTCAGCATCCGTGTATTTTTTTTCTTCGTACTTATCAACACCATCATTTATAGTGCTTCGGTTGGATTGAGAAAATCCGTTTGAGATTGAGAGGGCAAAAAAGATTACGATTAAGAAAATATTTTTTCTAAATCTTTTATGAAACGGAAAATAAATCCAAATTTGTTGTTTTGGCTGATAGATAAATTTCAATTGTGTCATTTCGATCCCCATTTTTGATCGGGAGAGAAATCTGTTCCCTAATACTACAAACAGATTTCTCATCCCGAAAGCTTTCGGGATCCTTCGAAATGACAATTTCCGAGTGCTGAGATTATCTTCATTCACTTGCAGAACTTGTTTCGAAATCTGAGTTTTTCGATCCCGAAATAAATTAAGTATGTCATTTGAAAATCTTTTTATCATTTTTCTTCCGCTTCAATTCCTAATTTTCTATTCAATCTTGTAAAAAATGGTGAACGTTTATCCGTTATAAATATTTCAATTATCAGCAATAAAATTGCCGGCAGTAAAAAGTAATAAAATCGATCTTCGTAATCAGTGACTTTTTTTACACCAAATTCAGCTTGTTCTAGCGTAGAAAGATCATTATAAATTCTATCAAGATAGTCTTCATAATTGTTTCCACGATAATATTTTCCATTTCCATCCTTGGCAATTTTTTTCAAAATACTTTCATTAAGTTTTGTTAAAACTGTTTGCCCTGAATTATCTTGTTTAAATCCAACTTCATTACCACGATTATCATAAACAGGAATCGGAACGCCATCCGGTGACCCTAAGCCGATTGTGTAAATTTTAATTTCTTTATCGGTTGCAGTTTCAACCGCTGCATCAATATCGCCTTCGTGATCTTCTCCATCGGTTATCACAATAACAGCTTTATCCGTTGTTGCGGTATCAAATGATTGCACTGCCATTTTAATTGCAGATGCAATTGCTGTTCCCGGTTGAGGAACTGAATTAAAATCTACGGCAGATAAAAATAAATTTGCAGCGGAGTAATCTGTAGTTAGGGGAAATTGGATGTAAGCTTCGCCGGAGAAAATTATAAGTCCAATTCTATCCCCGCGTAATTTCTGTATAAGATTTGAGATCTGATACTTTGCTTTTTCCAATCTGTTAGGTTTAATATCCTCTGCCTGCATACTTCTTGAAACATCAAGCAAAATGTATACATCAATTCCTGTTTGCTTTACTTCCTGCATCTTTGTTCCAACTTGTGGATTTGCAAATGCAAGTATCAACAAAGTAAATGCAGTAAGAATCAAACCAAATTTTATTTTAGATTTATTTCCACTGAAAGAATACATAATTGATTTGTGCAACTGTTTATCGGCAAACTTCTCGAGCAGTCTTTTTCTGTTTCTGTTGAACAAGATATAAAGCAGAATCAAAACAGGAATCAACCAAAGTGCGTTAAGATATTCCGGATTAGCAAACTTAAACATTACGGCAGTTTCCTTAATATTGTTTTAGATGCTAATAATTCCAGAAGAAGCAATATGAAACCAATGCCAAGCCATCCGGCAAAAAGTTCTTTTGCATTTCTGTAAGATGTGATTTCTATTTTAGTTTTTTCCATCTTATCAATCTTGTTGTAGATTTCTTCCAATGCCCGATTGTTTGTCGCGCGGAAATATTCACCGCCTGTTATGTCAGCAATCTTTTTCAAAATTACTTCATCAATTTCAACAGGAACCATCTGATATCTTGTACCGAAAGGAGTTTGGACAGGATAAGGTGCTTGTCCACGTGTGCCAACGCCAATTGTATAAATTCTAATTCCAAATGTTGATGCAATTTCAGCCGCAGAAATAGGATCTACTTCCCCAGCGTTATTTACACCGTCCGTTAATAAGATAATAACTCTGCTTTCAGCATCACTATCTTTTAATCTATTAATTCCGTTTGCAATTCCATTTCCAATTGCGGTTCCATCTTCTATCATTCCCGTTCTTATATCCCCTAAAAGATTTCTCAGCACTGAATAATCAATTGTTAGCGGACATTGTGTAAATGCTTCGCGTGAAAAAATAACTAATCCAATTCTGTCTGTTGTTCTTGCACTTACAAAGTTATCAATTACATCTTTTGCAGCATCCAAACGATTTGGTTTGAAATCTTCAGCAAGCATACTTCCTGAAATATCGAGCACCATAGCAATATCAATTCCCTCCGCATTCACACTTTGTCCCGCAGAAAAATTTTGAGGACGCGCAAGTGCAATAATTAAAAATATCAAAGCCAACATTCTTAATGCAAATGGAAGATGTCTTAATCTTTCTTTAAAAGTTGCCGGAATTTTCTCAAACATTTTAAGTGAAGAGTAAGTTATGGCTGCTTGTTTCTTTCTTCCCTTCCATAAGTACCAGGTGATCAAAAGTGGGACAACCAAAATGAAGTACAGCACCCAGGGATATGCAAATGAAATATCTCTAAACATTTGCAGCCTCTTTTAATTCCACCTTAGATTCAATTTCTTTTTGAACAGAAATTGTTTTTGTAACAATTTCTTTTGCCTGAGTCATCATTTCGTTGTTTACAGTTTCAAGCGGAGTAAATTTTGCAAACTTCACCAGATCAGCATTACTAAAAAATTGAGAAGTAATATCAAGCACTTTAATTCCAAGTGGATGTTTGCTTAATAGTTTCAACGATTCGGTTGTTGTGCGTTCAAGTGCTGGCAATCCAAATTGTTTTTCAAAATACTCACGGATTATTTCTGTTATTTTAGAATGATAATCTTTTACAAATCCTTTTTGCCACAACTCTTCTTTTTCAAGCTGATCAAGTTTGTGCAAAGTTAATTGATGCAGTGGAATTTTTTCTATTTTTGGTTTGATTAATGGCTGTGGTTTGTTCTTAAAATATTTTCTGTAGATAAAATATCCAATTACCAAAGCTATTAACACTATTAAAATGTAGATGATAAAAAGATAGTTGAATAATCGGATCGGAGGCTTAATATCCTTTATCTCTTCTTCCATAGCCACATTCATTCGATGAACATTAAATGTAACGGAATTTGATAATACAGACTTTAAAGTTGAATCGGATTTGGTTCTGTATTCAATTTTAATTGGTGGGATTTTAATCTGTGCAGAATCAAATCTTGATAAAATATATTTATACTTTACGGATTTTCCATCTTCATTTTCTTCTGCTACCGGATCCGAAATTTCTAGTACATCTATATTTTTAAGTGAGTCTCTAAAGAATGGATTTATGATGTAAACATCTTTGTCCATCTTTATGAAAAGAGAATAATGTATTTGATCTCCTATCAGATAATCGGTAGTATCGGTAGAAGCGGTTACACTTATCTCTTGTGCAAAGAGATTAAATGAAAATGTAAGAACCAGAATGATGAAAATATTCTTTACCATCTTTTCTCACGTCTTCTAAAAAACTGAACTAATGGCTGGATATAATTTGAGCCGGTTGTCACTTCAATTCTGTCTAAGCGGCTTTTTATAAATATGGAGTTACGAATTTTTTCTCGTTCTTTACGATCAGAAATCATTTGAGTGCGAACACGTCTGCTGCCAGTATCAATCCATCTTTCGGCACCTGTTTCAGCATCTGCAAGTTTTACCAAACCAATATTAGGAATTTCCTTTTCACGTCTGTCATCAAGTACAATTCCTATTAAATCATGCTTCTTTCCAACTATTTTTAGAATCTTTTCATAACCCTCATCCATAAAATCAGATAGTAAAAATGCAATCGATTTTTTCTTGATTGTATTATTCATGTATTCCAACGCACCTTTAAGGTTTGTTGCTTTACCTTCAGGTTCAAAAGAAAGTACTTCACGAATAATTCTTAAAACATGCTTTTTCCCTTTTCTAGGTGGAACAAATTTTTCAATCTTATCTGTAAATAAAATTAAACCAACTTTATCGTTATTCTTTAAAGCAGAAAAAGCAAGGATGGCAGTTAACTCAGCAGCAATTCTTTGCTTGGTTTTCGATACAGATCCGAACATAAGAGAGCCGCTAAGATCAACCATAAGCATAACGGTTAGTTCACGTTCTTCTTCAAAAACTTTAATATATGGATGTCCTAATCGTGCGGTAACATTCCAATCAATATTCCTGATATCATCTCCAAATTGATATTCACGTACTTCGGAAAACTCCATCCCGCGCCCTTTAAATACAGAATGATATTCACCTGAAAAGACCTGGTTTACAAGTCCTTTAGTACGAATCTCAATTTGTCTAACTTGTTTTAATAATTCTTTAGTAAGCATTAATACTTTTAAATATTTTTCCCAATAATTCGCAATCTAATCTTAACTCCCCTTCCCTTGGGGAAGAGCCTGTCCCGAATTCATTTCGGGAGTTTTGGGGTTAGGCTCCTTTTATGGAACAACAACTTTATTCAATATTTCCTGAATAATGTTTTCACTTGTTATATCTTCAGCCTCTGCCTCATAAGTAACGGCAACACGATGTCGTAAAACATCTAAACAAATTGCTCTAACGTCTTCAGGAATTACGTATCCTCTTCGCTTAATAAATGCCATTGCTTTTGCACCGATGGCGAGATTAATTGTTGCTCTTGGTGAAGCACCATAACTTATTAGATCAGCAATTTTAGTTAACCCAAATTGTTTTGGATTGCGTGTTGCAAAAACTATATCAAGAATATACTTCTCTATTTTTTCATCGATGTAAACTTCATTTAGAAGATGTCTTGCTCTCAAAATTTCTTCAGGTGAAATAACAGGATTTATTTTTGTTTCAATAAGACTCATATTCTGTCTCATAATCGCAAGCTCTTCTGCTCTTTCAGGATAGGTAATTACTATCTTCAGCATAAACCTATCAACCTGTGCTTCAGGCAGAGGATAAGTACCTTCCTGTTCAATTGGATTTTGGGTAGCAAGTACTAAAAATGGTTCTTCAAGTTTAAAGGTAGTTTCGCCGATTGTAACCTGTCTTTCCTGCATTGCTTCCAGCAGAGCACTTTGCACTTTTGCAGGCGCACGGTTTATCTCATCAGCAAGGATAAAGTTTGAAAAGATTGGACCTTTACGAATAAAAAAATTTCCATCTTTTTGATTATAAATTTGTGTACCGATTAAATCTGCAGGAAGAAGATCGGGTGTAAACTGAATCCTTTGAAACTTGGCTTTCATAGATTGAGCCAGGGTTTTGATAGCAAGTGTTTTTGCAAGACCTGGAACACCTTCAAGTAAAATATGTCCGTTGCCAAGCAAACCAATTACCAATCTTTCAACCATTACTTTTTGCCCTACAATAACTTTACCGATTTCACTCATCAGTAAATCTACAAAGGCACTTTCGTTTTTGATTTTTTCATTTAATGCAACAATATCCAAGGCGAAACCTCACTATTTATTAAATACTAAAATTCTTGAATTTAATTTTGATTAGACGCCGCCAAACATATAAATGTTGCATTTTTAATGCAAGGATAATTGTTTTGATTAATTTAGTGAATCGACGATAATGACCCCAAATAATAAAAGTTATAAAAATTCATTACTTTAATTTTATTAAATTTCATTTAAGGAAAAAAAGCTTTTGGTTGCTTGCCATTAGACTTTAGAGGTTAAAAATAAATGAAAACGATTTTGCACATAAGAATTTTAATTGGATTTATATTTTTATTAAATACAAATCTTTCAGCTTCTAAGCCCAATTATTTTTTCACATCAATTGATACAAGCATTCAAACAGTGGATTCTTCACTTCAAAAAGTTTGGGAAATTAGTAATAATTCTTCTAGCACTACAAATATTTTAGTATCCCCAGGTTGGTTCTATTTTACTTCGGATAGTGGACTTGTTTATTGTTATGATTCTGCTGGGAAAGGAAAGTGGACAACAGAAGTTTTAGGAGTAACATCCAATAATTCCGTTCTATATAGAGATTTATTATTAGCTACAACAGCCGAAGGAGATCTATATTCAATAAACTCCAATAACGGTGAGGTTTTACAGGTTGTTGGAATTGGTGAAAATATAACATCTGATCTTGCAATCATAGAGATTCCAATCGCAGCGTCTAAAACCATTGGTGTGGTTTTGGGTACTTCAGAAGGTAATATATTCTGCTATGATGCTTTTACATTTGAGTTGCTGTGGGAAAAAAATATTTGTAATAATCCAATTGTATCAGCGCCATTAGTCGCAAATAATAAAGTAGTTTTTCTAAGTTCAAATTCTTCACTCTACTGCGTCAACTCAAAATCAGGCTCTTTGATTTGGAAGTATGAATTTTCGGATAAGCAAAATTTTTCAGCAAAAAATTTTCCTTTGAGTGATGGTAAAAATATTTTCTCGATAGCATCCGACGGTAAACTTTACGCAATTGATCTTTTGCTTGGAAAAAAAATCTGGTCATCAGATACAAAGGGAGTTCTGAATCAATTTTATATTAGTTCGAATAAACAAGAATTATTTTTGATTGATGGTAAGGGAATGATGACACTCTATTCTGCTAAAAATGGTAAAGAGATAAATAAGATTGATTTTAAGAAATCAGAACTGTTTTCATTTATTATTGCAGAAAATCAAGAAAATACTTTGGTTGGATTTTCAGACGGATCATTATACTCTTTTGATTCTAAATTTGTTACAAGCGAATTAATCCCACCAGATCAAATATCAATTACTTCAATTAATTTAATTAATTTAATTAGCAACGATGAATTTATTGTCAAAGACATCAACGGAAAAGTTACATTTTATAAAATCAACTAAGGAAAAATGAAATCAAGATTTAAAGGCATTATATTCGATGTTGACGGGACATTAACATTTACAAATCGACTTATCTTTGACTCGTTCAATCATATCACAAAAAAATATCTTGGGAAAAGTTATTCTGATGATGAGATAATCGCACTTTTCGGTCCGACTGAAGATGTGATACTTAAAGAAATGTGTAAAGAAGAATATGACAATGCACGAAAAGATTATTATGCTTACTATAAAAACAATCATGATATTGCACGTTTATATGGTGGTATTAAAGAACTTATAATTGATATATATAATTCAGGAATACTGCTTTCAATCTTTACCGGAAAAGGCAGAACCTCAGCATTGATAACATTGGATGAACTTGGTTTAACTGGTTACTTTGATATGATTGTAAGCGGTGATGATGTTGAAAATCATAAACCATCTCCCGAAGGAATAATAATGTTCCTTAATAAGCATAACTTTAATCCAATGGATGTATTAATGATTGGTGATGCACCATCAGATATAATTGCAGCAAATGAATGTGGTGTTGAAATAGCGTCGGTTGTTTGGGATAGT